>DTXA01000512.1 GCA_012962735.1 Candidatus Latescibacterota bacterium | reverse complement strand
GGGGATACGAGCTGCCTCGACCCTGAAGGCCACCTCGTCGTCGTCCGCCAGCCGCTCCGCCCGGTCGAAGAGTTCCGAAGCTCTCCGGAGCTCTTCCGGCGTCAGGTAGGGCACCTCGTAGGGGGAGGAATACAGGTGCATATGCGCCTCGGGGTCCCGGACCCTCTCGTGGAGCATATCGAGGTACTCCCATATCGGCCCAGAGGCTCTGCCGTAGTACCCCCTCAGGAAGTCCTCTATAACCCCGTCCACGTCTACATCTACATCCCAAAGGAGCTTGGCCAACACGTACGCCCTCAGCTCCGCCATTTCTCCCCCGCCGCCCGGGGCGTAGTCCCCCTGGCAGAATATCCCCCGGACGCCCTGCTCCTCGTAGTACAGGATGTCCTCACGGAGGGCATTGAAGTTGGGGAAGGGCATCAGGTAGTGGGCGAAGTTCACCACGTAGTGCCAGATGTACACCTTCCGGGATATCCTGGTCCATGTCTCTAAGTTGCAGCAGTAATCCGTGTTTCGGTTGCAGGACTGGAGAGGGTGGCTGTCGCAGCAGGGGGCCATATGGCAAAGCCGCACTATCACGTTCGGGTGGGGCCTTATGTGCCGGGGAGCGTCCTCCGAGTAGTCGTTCTGGGAGACCGAGAAGATGGTCGCCTCCGGGTCCTCCTCTATCCAACGGAACACGGCCTCGGTTGCGATCTTTAAGACATCGGGGTTAGTCAGGCAGAGCTGGGCTCGCTCCGTCGTGCGCTTTCCACCTACAAGGGAGAAGTACTCGGGGTGTTCCCGGAAGTACTGCTCCGGCGGCACGAGCTGGTAGAACGTGTGCACGAAGTGGGAGTATTTGATCTTGCCGCCGTGCTTCTCCTCGAGCCGCATATGGGTGCCGTTGATCTTATTCCGGGCGGCCCAGTCCCCGTCGAACGCATGGGTGTAGAACACCTCCCTGTACTCGAAGCTCGGCCGGCGCACCTCATTCAGCTCAGGTATCTCCACCGCCTCCAATTTCGGGACCCGGCTCACCTCGGGGATGTACCACCGGCATCCGAGGTGCTCCTCGAGGAAAGTATACACACTGTACAGCGTTCCCCGCCTCCGGCCTCCGGACAGGACCAGGTGTGGCCCGACGGTCCAGAGCACGAACCCCTCCTCCCCGAGCCCCTCGTAGTCTATCCGGTCCCCCACCAACCTCCTCAGTGCAGGGCTGTCCCCTACGAATATCCCACGCTCCCCTTCACCGATATCCCGGACTATGGGTAGAGCACAACCGCAGATCTCTTCTAAGAACGCCCTCAGCTCCTCCGCGGCATGCCGCTCGGATGGGGAGACTTCCTCCCCCACGACGATGCGGTAGGAGCTCCTACCACATGCGGCTACCTTGGGCATAGGCCCTCCTTTCCCCTAGGTCTGCGGCCCTTCCGGACAGCATCCAGTCGCACTTTTCGCTCACGCCTGGCCCGGTCCAGGTAGGCGTCCAGGGTCTCCAGCCCGAACTCCTCTATGACCTCCCAGACCGAGCGAGGCCCTTGGGAGCTCATCAGGAAGACCCCCTCAGGGCTGGTCACCTCGAAGGCGACCTCCGGGCCGTACTTCTTCTTGATATCTGGGAACTTCTCGTGGTTGTAGTCCAGATGGAGGACCTCGGAGTCCAAGTTTATATCCCTCCATATGAACCTTCCGTACTGGGAGGAATCTGCG
>DTXA01000511.1 GCA_012962735.1 Candidatus Latescibacterota bacterium | reverse complement strand
GGGTTCCCTCTGCCCCGGCCCCACCAGCCTCCCCTTCCGAATCCCCACGGCATATCGCTCACCTCCTTTCGGGTTTATCTCTGCCTTTAGGTAGAGAGCAACCCCCGTGCCGGAGCCGAGGGGCGGTCGGGATTTCTCGCCGATCCCTCTATGTCCCTATGAGATACTTTAAGACATCCCTTCGCACAGCCCCCTTAGCCTACGAGGGCTCCCGGAGATATATCTTTCATATTTGAAACAAAAATTGACATTCTTGTAACATCACTTCAAAGGATGGCTGTAATGTCTCCATTTAGAAATAGTATTTCATTTTTGAATCATACCAATATCCGTCGGGAAGAAAGTCCAAGGCAGGGGTGAAGAGGGCACACTGGAGGGGAACGGTAGGGTCTTGCATTGAGGCTTAAGACATTCTCATTTCTCCTCGTTCTGAGGGAGACGTAGGGTTACATCGAGAACCCGATCCATGTGTCTTACAAACATGAACTTAAGTTCCTGTTTCACATGCTCCGGCACATCCTCGAGGTCCTTCTCGTTCTCCTCCGGCAGGACCACGGTCCTGAGCCCCGCTCTGTGGGCGGCCAGGACTTTGTCCCGCACTCCACCTATGGGCAGGACCCTGCCCCTGAGGGTGATCTCTCCCGTCATGGCCACGTCTTTACGGGCCGGGCGTCTGGTGAGGGCGGATATCAGGGCCACCGTCATCGTGACCCCTGCGGATGGACCGTCCTTGGGGACGGCTCCGGAGGGGACGTGGATGTGCATATCCCACTTACGGTAGAATTCTCCGTCTATCCCGAGAACCCCAGCCCGGGACCTGATGTAGGTTAGGGCGGCCTTAGCGGACTCCTGCATCACGTCCCCCATCTGACCTGTAAGGATGAGGTTGCCCTTGCCCGGGACCACGGCCGCCTCCACGAAAAGGACCTCTCCACCCGTCGGGGTCCAAGCCAGGCCCGTTGCCACACCGACCTCGTCCCCTTCCTCTGCGACCTCGTAGCGGAATTTTATAGGGCCGAGGTAATCGTGCAGGTCCTCCTCCCCCACCACGATAGAATCCCCTTCCCCCCGGACTATCCTGCGAGCGGCCTTGCGGCATACAGCGGCTATCTCCCTCTCCAGGTTGCGCACTCCGGCTTCCCTGGTGTAGTTGCGGATGATCTTGCGGAGGGCCCCGTCCTCTATGCGCAATTGGCCGTCCTCCAGTCCGTGTTCTTTTAGCTGTCTGGGGATGAGGAACCTCTTGGCGATCTCCATCTTCTCGGGCTCGGTGTACCCGGGCAGCTCCAGCACCTCCATGCGATCCAGGAGTGCCGGCGGTATGGTGTAGAGGACGTTGGCTGTGGTGATGAACATCACCCGGGAAAGGTCGAACGGCACATCTAAGTAGTGATCGACGAAGGAGTTGTTCTGTTCGGGGTCAAGGACCTCCAAGAGGGCCGCGGATGGATCGCCCCTGAAGTCGGCCCCGAGCTTGTCTATCTCGTCCAACATAAACACCGGGTCGTTGGATCCTGCCCTCCTTATGCCCTGGATGACGCGGCCAGGGAGCGCCCCCACATAGGTCCTCCTGTGGCCCCTTATCTCGGCCTCGTCCCTGACACCTCCGAGGGAGACCCTCACGAACTTCCTGCCCAAGGCCCTCGCTATGGACCTGCCCAGCGAGGTCTTGCCCGTGCCCGGAGGGCCCACGAAGCAAAGGATAGGGCCTTTCATATCGGCCTTGATCTTGCGCACAGCCAGAT
>DTXA01000510.1 GCA_012962735.1 Candidatus Latescibacterota bacterium | reverse complement strand
GCGGACTCCTTCAGGAACTGCCCGGAGTACAGGGCCATGGTCGGAGGGCACTTCGTTACCCATCCCCATTTCAGGAGGTACCAGGTGAGCGTGGCAGACCCCGAACATCCTGTGATGAGGGGCCTCCCTGAGGAGTTCTTCGTGGAGGACGAGCAGTACATATTGGACTACGACCCGAGGGTGCACATATTGGCCTCCGCCCTCTGGAAGGGATGTGCCGTGCCGGTCGTCTGGGTCAAGCCCTGGGGGGAGGGGAGGGTGTGTTACATAGCCCTCGGCCACTGTCCAGAGTCCTGCAGGGACGGCAACTTCAGGAAGATGCTCTGTCAGGGGGCCGTCTGGGCCGCAAGGCCCGAGGAGGTGAAGTAGCTGGACTACACCGCATAAGGGCTTGGAAGCGGTGGCTTGAGAGGAGGTCCACCCGGAGCTGTTCCGGACGAGTACTGTGATGACTTTTACAGGGAACTCCTCCACATGATGACCTTAGGTCCCGGGCGTCCGAACTCCTGCCCTACCTAAGGTCCAGGCACCTCTTGAGGAACTTCGTGACCCCGGAATACTTGGCAGAGGTCGTAGAGAGCAGCACGACCGTCTTCACGGCCCAGTGTTGGGAGCTTCACAACTCCCCTCCCTTCGGAAGCTTCGTCAGGGTGGATTCCGACCCTCCCGTGTTCGGGGTGGTGTGTAACGTGGCCACAAGGTCGGTCGAACCCGGAAGGAGGCCCATAGCTTACGGCATACCGGAGGAACAGCTCAGGGAGGAGCAACCCCAGATATTTGAACTTCTGCGCACCGAGTTCGAGGCGGTCGTCGTGGGGTACGAGGACTCCCCGCACATACGCCAGTTCCTCCCCCCCCATCCTCCCCGCATCCACAGCTTCGTGCGGCCCTGTTCCGAAAAAGAGGTGCGGACCTTTACAGAGCAATGGGACTTCCTCAGGATGCTGCTCTCGGCCCCCAGGGTTCCCACGGACGAACTCATAATAGCCGCCGTCAGGTCCGCCTTCGAGGCCTGGGACAGGGACAGGACCTACTTGGTCCGTGCGGGGAAGGAGCTTTCGAGGCTCCTCAAGAACGATTACGAGAGGTTGGGCTCGCTCGTAAGGAGGATATCGCAGTGAGGCGGAGGGCCAAGGTCATAGGTGTCGTGACCAAGGGCTCCCTCGTCGAGGGGGTCGAGATGAAGCTCGCCCCCGACCATAGCGTGGAGGACGTGAAGGCTGGAAAGTTCGTGGTTATAGAGGGTGAGAAGAACGAGTTCTTCTCCATGATAACCGACATACGCTTAGATGCTACGAGTTCGGACATCCTCGTCCATCCCCCGGACGGCGACGGCCTTATGAAGGACGTGCTTAAGGGGACGAGCACCTACGCGACGGTATCCTTAAGGCCCATGCTCATGCTCAGGAAGGGCCAGAGGTCTTCAGCGGAACTTAGGCCCGTAAAGAGCGTGCCGGTCCACTTCTCGAGGGTGAGGGAGGCCGAGGAGGAGGACGTGGGGAGGGTTTTCGGGAGCGAGGAGATGGGTACCAAATACTTCCAGATAGGAACCCCTTTGGACATGGAGACGCCCGTATGCCTGAACCTCGACAGGTTCATAGAGAGGAGCAACGGGATATTCGGGAAGACAGGAACAGGAAAGACCTTCCTCACCAGATTGGTGCTCAGCGGCCTCATACGCCAGGGTAAGGCCGTGACCCTGGTCTTCGACATGCACAACGAATACGGCTACAGCGCCATGAAGGAGTCGTCCGAGGGGGCGAGGGGGTTCGTCAAGGGGCTCAAGCAGCTCTTCGGCAACAAGGTGGCACTCTTTTCTCTGGACCCCGATTCCACGAGGGCCAGAGGTGTCAACCCGGACCACGAGGTGTACATATCTTACGACCAGGTCCAGGTCGAAGACGTGGCCATCCTCCAGGACGAGCTACGCCTCAACCCCACGGCCATAGAGTCCGCATATTTGCTCTATACGATCTATCGTAGGCAGTGGCTGCGCTACCTACTTTCTAAGGACGGGGAGGAAGTAAAGGAACTTGCTGAACAGATAGGGGCCCACAAGGAGTCCTTAGCTGCCCTTCACCGCAAGCTCAAGCGCTTCGAACATTTCCCATTTATGGTACACGCACTGAGGGGGGGGGATGCCATAGACCGGATTATGGAGTGCATAGACCGGGGGGTCCACATAGTGCTCGAGTTCGGGCGACAGACCAGTATGCTGGCGTACCTTCTGGTGGCCAACATCATCGCCAGGCGCATACACGAGAAGTATGTGGAGAAGAGCGAGCGGTACTTCGCCACCCAGCGGCCCGAGGACGAACCCAGGCAGCTGGTGCTGGTGTTGGAGGAGGCGCACAAGTTTCTGAACCCCCTGGCCGCAAAGCAGACCGCCTTCGGACAGATAGCCAGGGAGATGCGCAAGTACTACGTATCGCTTCTGGTCATAGACCAGCGTCCTTCCGGCATAGACGAGGAGGTCATGAGCCAGATCGGGACCAAAATCGTGGCGCTTCTGAACGACGAAAGGGACATCCAGGCGGTCCTGACCGGGGTGAGCAATGCCTCTGGGCTCAGAAGCGTTCTGGCCAGCCTCGACTCCAAACAACAAGTCTTGGTGCTGGGCCATGCGGTGCCTATGCCTGTGGTGGTGCGCACCAGAGACTACGACGAGCGGTTCTATCGAGAGGTGACAGGAAGGCCGGAAGTGCTTCCCGAGGAGCTGGAAAAAGAGATAGCAGTGCTTTACGGAGAAAGGGGGTGAGCCGAGGGCTATGAAGACCAGAGATATGGTGGAAGAGCTGATAGAGGAATCGTACCTCCTGGGCTTGACCGAGGACCAGATATGGGAGGACCTGCACAGGTTCGTGGCCACCTGTGAGAGGACTATACGGGAACATGTGCAGGATGAGAAGACTCTGGACAGGCTGTTGAGTCATCTGAACTCCGTCAGGGAGAGGGCGTATCGTGAGGTGGTGGCCAGGATAAAGGACGCCGGAGCGTTGATCAAGCCCGACGGCTCCAGGAAGACCCGTAGGGAGCTTCTGGCCGAACAGGCCGCCAAGAACAAGTGCATGGTGCTGCAGGCCATCCGGGAGTGCGACCCTAAGCTGGCCGCCCAGATCGAGCAGAAACGCTTCCCGGTGTTGGAGACGAAGGCCCGGGAGACCCAATGGGCCCGATACGGGAGGGCGCTCTTGGGGGTCTTGTACGGCCTCCTCTGGACCGTGATAGCCGCCCTGTTATATCTCTCCCACCTAACCGCCTCCAAGAGGTGATGGAGGAGGTTCATCCCTGGAACGAGCTATGCCCGACACCATCTTAGTGGTGGATGACGATGTGGTGAACGTCGAGCTTTTAAAGGAGATGCTGTCTTTGGAGGGCTACAGGGTGGATAAGGCCTTCAACGGCCTCCAGGCTCTCCGTAGGATCTCCGAGTCCCCCCCCGAGCTCGTGCTTTTGGATGTGATGATGCCGGGGATGGACGGGTTCGAGGTGTGCCGGAGGATTAAGGCCGACCAGGCGAACCGCTTCCTCCCGGTGATTTTGGTCACAGCGCTTAAGGGTACCCAAGACCGCATCCGGGGCCTGGAGACGGGGGCGGACGATTTCCTCTCCAAGCCTGTGGACCGGGGCGAGCTTCTGGCCCGGGTCCGGTCGCTCTTGCGGATCAAGCACCTATACGACGAGCTGGAGCGCAAGAACAAGGAACTCCTGCGCTTAGAGCACCACCGGCGGGAGCTCACCCAGATGATCGTGCACGACCTGAAGAATCCCCTCACCGTCATTATGGGCAACGTCCAGCTTTTGCTCCTCACCCGGAAGGAGTTGGACGAGGACGTCCGGGACCTGCTGGGCCGGGCGTACAAAAGCGGTCAGTCCCTGCTGCGGATGATCAACACTCTTTTGGACATAGATCGCATGGAAGCGGGCACCTTGGAGCTTAAGAGGGAACAGGTGGACATGGCCGGGCTGATCCGGGAGGTGGTGGAGGCCTTCGAGGGGCCCGCCCGCTCCCAGGGTGTGGCGCTCGGTTATGAGCTCCCCCAAGGCCTCCCCGAGGTAGAGGCGGATCGGGACCTGATACAGAGGGTCCTGGAGAACCTCCTGTCCAACGCCTTACAACACACCCCTTCTGGGGGACGCATCGCCGTAGCCGCATCCTTAGAGGACGG
>DTXA01000509.1 GCA_012962735.1 Candidatus Latescibacterota bacterium | reverse complement strand
CGGCCCTCGAGGTGATACAGCACCGCGGTCTTGAGCCCGCTGAAGCTGAAGTCCCAGCCCTCTGGAAGGGGTCGAGGGAAGTGGACCGCCTCAGGGTTCCCCATTCGGGCCAGGCGGTCTATCTCCGGACCACCGGGGTACCCTAAGCTGAGCATCTTCGCCACTTTGTCGAAGGCCTCGCCATCCGCGTCGTCCCTCGTGCTGCCGAGCACCCGATAGTTTCCCCAATCCCTCACCAGGACAAGCTCGGTGTGCCCGCCGGAGGCCACGAGGGCCATCAGGGGGAGGGGGAGGTCTGGGGCTTCTATAAGGGAGGAAAAGAGATGGGCCTCTATATGGTGTACCCCGATCAGGGGGACCTTGAGGGCGAGGGCGAGGGCCTTGGCCACCGAGAGGCCCACTACGAGGGAGCCTATAAGTCCGGGGCCATATGTGACAGCTATGCCGTCCACCTCTTTTATGGAAAGACCGGCTTCCGAGAGGGAATGGCGGATGACAGGGATGATCTTGCGGATATGCGCCCGGGAGGCCAGCTCCGGGACCACCCCCCCGAATGCGCTATGTTCGACCTGGGAGGCGACGATGTTGGAGCGGAGCCCCACATTGTCCTCCCAGACCGCTACGGCGGTCTCGTCACAGGAGGTCTCGATGCCGAGCACTCGCATTTTTACACCTCTATATATAGTCCCAAAAGGTTCTTCGCTTCGCCCATATCTTTTTGGGAGCCCCTAAGGTCTCCAGTTGGTTTGTATTAGACCGAAAGAGAAGCCTCTTTTCTTGGAGATATATCTCTACGGCAGCTGGACTCGGAAAGAGGATGGTCTGGCCCTCAGGAACTGCACCCCTGGAGGAAGGTGAAAGGAGGGCTCTGGAGGTTTGCCCTCTCGGACGTTGCGGTAGTCTATGTACGCCTGGACGTCCTCGGGGGAGAGCTTGGCCAGGACATCGGCAGGGCCTCTCACCTCGATGTCCACCCGATTCGGCACCACCCACGCCCCCTTAGGGGAGTATATAAGCCGCACCGGTATTCCCTCCAGCCAACTCTCCACTATAGGCTGTACATCGACCTCCACCCAGATGGTAGGAGGAGTGCAGACGATGTAGGGAGATGGGATGGCCACCCTGAGCTCCCCCCGCAGGGACCGACGCAGCGCGGAGGCCCTAAGGGAGTCCGTGTAGAGCACGCGGACTTTCCGGACGACTTCCTTGGGCCCGGAGATCGTCACTGAGTCCGGATGGACCTTAGGGGAAAGTACGATGTACCCGGGCGCCGGGGATAGCTTTAAGGCGGGAAGTACGGGGACCTTCCGTACTATGCGGCGGTCTACCCTGAATTCCATGACCGACGGCTGGAGCACCTCTAAGGCCCGGACATCGAGGCCTTCGGGTATATCCACGTCCATAGGGGAGGGCACGTGGCTCACCTTCCCCGGACTTCCTGGGTTGGCCCGTATGGAGAGTTTGGTCCCGGAGTAACGCAACAGCAGCAGATGTTTGCCCTTTCCCCACAACTTCACCTGGGCAGCCTCGGGAACGGAACTGGAGAGGGCTATGTGCTCGGGGAGCTGTACCACTATGGGGAGGGAGACAGTGACCTCGTAGTATTTCTCCGTGGCCACATGGGCCCATAACAAAACGGCGAGGAACAGCGCCCCCGCCTTGATACCTATGTTTCCTCGGAATTTCATAGTTAGTACAGTCATGGATGGGGCCCAGTTACCCCAACGTCCTTCTGCGGCCAAGAGGTCATTTGAAGGAGCGGCCTATCTCCCTTCCGATGCTTATCTCTCCGTTGTCGATCCTCAGGTTGAACCCACACTCCGGATTTGTACACACCCATGCCTTATACCGGATTTCAGATCCTTCCTTCCCATAGTCCGATAAAGGTACCAACACACCGGCCTGGCATTTGATGCACTTGGGAAACCCATATTCCATCATCTTCCCCCCCTTCCCTAACTACAGGGGCCCCACCCACGACTTAGAAATAATTTAGACAAAAAGTTCTCCAAAGTCAACAGGCTTTTGCCTACAATGGATGTCTTTGTTTCATTGAAGCTTAGGGAAAAGGATTGACAATCCTTCCAATATGCTGTACAATAAGAGAGCTGGAGGAGGTCGCCTCGCCTAAGCCCTCTGCTTCAACATCGGAATATATATGTATCCGGTGCTGTTTCGGCTGGGCCCGTTAGAGATACGGTCGTACGGGGTGATGCTGGCCGCGGCATTCGCGGCCGGGGTCTACTTCGCCCTGTGGAGGGCTCGGAGGTTCGGAGTGTCCCGGGAGGTGGTGGGGAATCTGGTGGTCTGGGTTATGGCCTCCGGGGTCTTGGGGGCGAGGCTTTTCTATGCGGCCTTCCACTGGGGGGAGTTCAGGGGACATCCTTGGGATGTGATCAACCCCTTCCAGGGTGGGCGGGTAGGGATAGCTGGGCTGACGCTGTACGGGGGAGTGCTCCTTGCAGTTGTCGTGGGAATACTATATCTTAGGGAAAAGAAGGTCCAGATATGGAGAGCGGCAGATGTGGTAGCGCCTTCGGTGGGCTTAGGGATATTCTTCGCCCGGATCGGGTGTTTCCTGAACGGGTGTTGCTTCGGAAGGCCGGCCGCCCTCCCCTGGGCGATGGCCTTCCCCTCCGGGAGCCCAGCAGGATATGTGTTTCCTGATATTAGATTACATCCCACACAGTTGTACTCCTCGCTGTACGGCCTTGCTATCTTCGGGCTGCTGCTCTGGGCGGAGCGGTTTAGGAGGTGGGATGGGTTCATGTTTTGGCTTCTCGTGATGTTGTACGCAGTAGCCAGGTTCTCAGTGGATTTCGCCCGGTACTATGAAGAGGGGATGCAGGTACACTTAGGGGCGACGGTCCTCTCGGTGAACCAGGTGGTGAGCATTGGATTGTTCCTGGTGGGATTGGGGATGCAGGTGTACTTGGGAAGGAGGAGATGAAAGTTCTGGGGAGGCTGAGGCTTAACGGCACGGGGAAGACCACGTGGATAGGACTTAATACTTTTTGGGGGCCCATATGAGGAGGGTGGACCTCCATATAGACGAAGGGCGATGTAAGGGGTGTGGATTCTGCGTGGAGTTCTGTCCTGTGGGGGTCTTAGAGCTTTCGGATGAGGTGGGGGATTCGGGATATCCCCACGCCCGTGCCGCGGACGTAGACAGGTGCATCGGATGTTTCAACTGTGCGACGATATGTCCTGACGCGGCGATCTCCATAGAGGTGTACGAGGAGGAGCGGGTTGGGTGAGCGGGTGCTGATGAAGGGGAACGAGGCCTTGGGGGAGGCGGCCATCAGGGCAGGGTGCCGGTTCTACTTTGGGTACCCAATAACCCCACAGAACGAGCTCACCGCCTATATGGCTCGGAGGATGGACGAGGTCGGGGGGGTGTTCCTGCAGAGCGAAAGCGAAGTGGCGGCCATCAATATGATATACGGGGCCTCGGCGGCTGGGGTCCGGACGATGACATCTTCCTCTGGGCCGGGCATCAGCCTGATGCAGGAGGGGATTTCGTACCTCGCCGGGGCGGAGCTTCCGTGCGTGCTCGTGAACGTGATGAGGGGTGGACCCGGGCTGGGGAACATAGCGGCCTCACAGGCGGACTACTTCCAGGCCACGAGGGGAGGGGGGCACGGGGACTATCGTACGCTCGTGCTGGCACCGTACAGGATACAGGAGATGGCCGACCTTACGATGTTGGCGTTTTATTTAGCGGATAAGTATCGCATCCCGGTTATAGTGCTCGTAGATGCTGTTCTGGGGCAGATGATGGAGCCGGTAGAGTTCCGAAAGCTGGACTTTCCGCCCCTCCCACCTAAGGATTGGGCCGTGGGATATATGATAGGGAGGCAGAAACGACTTGTTACATCGCTATTTCTATCTCCAGGTGCTTTGGAGGAGCATAACTTGCACCTCCGGGAGAAGTACGAGGGGATAGAGCGGAAGGAGGCACGGTGGGAGGGGGTGGGCCTGGAGGACGCCGAGGTGGTCTTAGTGGCATATGGTACAAGCGCGAGGGTATGCCTCGGGGCGATGCGTAGGGCGAGGGAAAGGGGGATGAAGGTCGGCCTTTTCAGGCCCATCACGCTTTGGCCTTTCCCCTACGGGGCTTTGATGGAGGTCGCCGGGCGGGCCAGGGGGGTTTTAGCGGTGGAGATGAGTCTGGGGCAGTTGGTGGAGGACGTGCGGCTTGCGGTGGACGGGAGGTGTCCGGTGAGCCTTTATGGAAGGCCAGGAGGGGGGATACCCACGGCGAGGGAGGTGTTGGGGAGGGTAGAGGAGATGTCGGAGGGAGGGTGAGGTTATTATGAAGCTGCTCAGAGCTTACAGGAGGCCGGAGAGCCTGGCGGATGTGCCATTCCGGTATTGTCCGGGGTGCGGACACGGCATCGTCACCCGGCTTGTGGCCGAGGTGGTTGACGAACTCGGGATAAGGGAGAGGACGGTAGGTATAGCACCTGTGGGGTGTGCAGTCTTCTTAGAGGAGTATTTCAACTTCGATATGGTAGGGGCGGCACACGGGAGGGCTCCGGCGGTGGCGACGGGGCTCAAGCGAGCCCTTCCGGACCACGTCATCTTGGTCTATCAGGGGGATGGAGACCTCGCGGCCATAGGGGCTGCCGAGATCTTACATGCGGCCAACCGGGGGGAGAGGATCACGGTGGTGTACGTGAACAACGCTGTATACGGGATGACAAGGGGGCAGATGGCCCCTACGACGCTTTTAGGTCAGAGGACCACGACGACCCCTTCAGGACGGAACCCGAGGCGGGACGGGTTCCCTTTGCGGGTGTGCGAGTTGTTGGAGGGATTGGATGGGGCGGTGTACATAGCGCGGGGGACCGTGACCTCTCCGGGGAACGTGAGAACGGTGAAGCGGTACATAAGGAGGGCGATACAGGCCCAAATGGAGGACCAGGGGTTTTCGCTGGTGGAGGTGCTCTCTCCCTGCCCGTCGAACTGGCATGTAGACCCCCGGGAGGCTATAGCATGGGTGGAGGAGAAGATGGTGCCGTTTTATGGGTTGGGGGAGATCAAAGCGTAGGAGGGTAGAGTGTACACCGAGGTTTTCATAGCCGGCCGAGGGGGGCAGGGGGTGCTGGTAATGGGGACGCTTTTAGCCTACGCGGCCATGACGGAAGGAAGGGAGGTGAGCTACTTCCCGGTGTACGGCGCGGAGGTGCGGGGGGGGCTGACCCAGTGCTCGGTGATGCTCTCGGACCAGGAGATCGCCTCCCCGATCGTGGAGGAGCCGGACGTGCTGGTGTTAATGGACCCGGGGCTTTTGGAGCAGTTCGGGCCCTCTGCAAAGCCCGGAGGGACTATATTCCTCAGCGCCGAAGCCTTTCCAGAGGATTTCGACGGCGAGGGCAGGACCTGCGTGTCGGTGCCGGCCTTGGTAATTGCTATGGAGCGGTGGTCGGTTAGATCTGCGAACATGGTCATGTTGGGGGTCGTGGGGGGGAAGACCGGAATAGTGCGGTTGAGGTCCCTACAAGAAGCTTTGGGCAGACTCCAGAAGGGAGATCTGTTGAAGGCCAACCGGGAGGCTTTGGCCTTGGGATACTGGATAGGGGAGAAGGGGCTATGAAGGGACTTTGGGAGCAGGTTGAGAGGTTTCTGCCGTTGGTGTCCAAGCCGGGACGGTATCTGGGGAACGAATGGCATACGGTGCGCAAGCGTCCCGAGGATGTGGAGCTTCAGGTGGCGTTGGCTTTTCCGGACGCCTACGATGTGGGAGGGAACTATCTGGGGTTCGCCATCCTCTATCATCTCATCAACCGGAGGGAGGATGCTTTAGCCGAGCGGGTATTCGCCCCCTGGCCCGATATGGAGGAGGAGATGCGGAGGTGGGGGATACCCCTTTTCTCCTTAGAGAGCAAGCGCCCCGTGCGCGAGTTCGACATAGTGGGGTTTACACTCCCGTACGAATTGACTTACACAAACATATTGAATATGTTGGACCTCGCCGGAATTCCCCTGCTCTCGGAGGAACGGAGGGAGGGGGACCCCCTGATCTTAGCCGGAGGAGCAGGGGCGTACAACCCCGAACCTTTAGCACCCTGCTTGGACGCCATCGTCGTAGGGGACGGGGAGGATGCCATAGGGGAGATATTGGACCTGTGGAAGGAGCTGAAGCGTTCCGGAGCTCCCCGGAGGGAGAGGCTTCGGGCTTTGGCTCAGGTCCCCGGGGTGTACGTTCCTTCGCTCTACAAGGTGCGGTACGAGGACGGGAGGTTTTCGGGGATATCCCCGAAGGAAGATGGGATCCCGGAGGTCGTGGAGGCCAGATGGGTCCGGCTCCGGCCTGAGCACTACCCGGCTTCGCCGATCGTTCCCTTGGTGGATATAGCTTACGACCACATCCCGGTGGAGTTGATGCGGGGCTGTACCCGGGGGTGTAGGTTCTGCAATGCCGGGATGACGTACCGTCCGGTCAGGGAGCGGCCTGTGGCCGAGGTTTTGGAGGATATAAAAAGGTGGGTGGGGGCCGCGGGATGGGAGGAGATCTCCCTGCTTTCGCTTTCCACCTCGGACTACGGCGGGCTTTACCCCCTGTTAGAACGAGCGAACGAGTTCTTAGTGCCCCAGCGTGTGGCACTATCCCTACCCTCGCTTCGGCCCGACTCGTTCACCGAGGAGCTCGCGGAGGCGGCCAGCCAGGTGAGGCGAGCAGGCATCACATTCGCTCCGGAAGCCGGGACGCAGCGTCTGAGGAACGTGATAAACAAAGATATTAAGGACGAGGACCTGCTCCGGGCGGTGCGGATAGCTTACGGGAAGGGATGGACCACTGTAAAGTTGTACTTTATGCTCGGCCTGCCCACGGAGGGATGGGAGGATGTGGAGGGGATAGTGCAGTTAGTGCGCCGCGCAGCCCAAGTGGCCAGGGAGCACGGCAGGAACCGGAGGTTGCACGTGTCCATCTCCCCCTTCTCCCCGAAGCCCCACACGCCTTTCCAGTGGGAGGGGATGGAGGATATGGCCTCCCTGCGGAGGAAGTTGTCTTACCTCCAGAGGGGGTTGAGGAGGATTCCGAACGTGGTCTTGAGGTGGAGGAGGCTGGAGGTGACGCTTTTAGAGACGGCCTTGGCAAGGGGCGACAGGAGGCTTTGGGAGGTGGTCAGGGGGGCCTGGGAGCGGGGGGCTAAGTTCGACGAGTGGGGGGAGTTCTTCGATTTCCGCAGGTGGGCCGAGGCCTTCAGGGAGGCAGGGGTAGATCTGCACCGGGAAGCCGGGCCGAGGGAGGTAGAGGCTCCCCTGCCCTGGGACCACATAAGGTCCTGGGTTGAAAGAGAGTTTTTGAGGCGGGAGAGGGAGAAGGCCTTCAGTGGGGAAGTCACGCTGGACTGTCGGAGTGGGGTATGCATCGGTTGCGGCAGGGAGGTCTGCTCGCCCGGGCTCCTTTTGAGGCCGGATGCCGGACCATCCGAGGAGACGGGAGAGGCCACCCGTTACGGCCGGAGGCCGAGGAGGAGCTTCGCCTCGGAACCCATCGCCCGCTCTATGCTCAGGGTCAGATATGCGAAGGAGGGGATGGCCAGGTTCTTGGGGCACTTGGATACGGTGAGGACCTTCGAGAGGGTCGTGCGGAGGGCTAAGGTACCGGTGGCGTACTCCCAGGGGTTCCACCCCAGGCCCAGGCTCTCGTTCGGTCCGCCTTTGCCGTTGGGGATGGAGAGCACCGCGGAGTACATAGATATCCGCTTAGCCGAGCCATATCCCAGGGACATCGTAGTGGCCCTGAACAGGGTGTTGCCTGAGGGGTTCCGTGCCTTGGAGGCCAAGCCGATGTTCGGGAAGACGCCGGCGCTGAACTCTGCCATCTCCCTGGCGGTCTATCGGGTGGAGTTTGAGGGACAGATGGAGCTGGAGGAACTGGTCGCCCGATTTATGGAGCAAGAACGGGTTCCGGTGCGGCGCAACGTTAAGGGAGAGGAGCGCACGGTGGACATTAGGCCGGGGGTGCGGGCTTTGAGCCCGGAGAAAGGTCGTGCCTTAGAGATGCGGCTTTCGGTGGGAGGGGAACACAGCCCCCGGCCCTATGAGGTATTGAAGGCCCTTTTGGGATGGCCCGAGGAGAGGGTGCGGCTCCTTCGGGTGGTCCGGACGGGGCTGTTCGTGGAGCTTGAGGGGCGTGTAAAGACGCCTATGGAGGTATGGTGAGGTGCGGACAGGACCGCCGGAGGGGATGTGAGGGAGGGTTTATGAGCGTCGCATGGTGGGCGGAGGGTCTTCTGCTGTCCCCTCCAGCGGCTGAGTCCGCCCTAAGCGAGGGGAGAGGGCAAGCGTGCGTACGGAGATTGTGCTCAATGCGGCTATACACGAGACGAGGATCGCCATATTGGAGGACGGCCGCCTGGTGGAATTGTTGGTGGAGCGACCGGAGCAGGAAAGGATGGTGGGAAATATATACAAGGGGGTGGTGCAGAACGTCCTGCCCGGGATGCAGGCAGCGTTTGTGGACATCGGGACCGGGAAGAACGCCTTCTTACACGCATCGGACGTCTGGGATCTGGACTTCTTCGACCTTGAGGAAGAACGCTGCGAGCGTCCAAGACAGACCCCCATCCAGCAGCGGCTTCGGCGGGGGCAGGAGATCCTGGTCCAAGTCACCAAGGAGGCCATAGGGGATAAGGGGCCTAGGGTGACGACGGCGATATCGCTGCCGGGGAGGTTTATGGTGTTAGCTCCGGGGCAGGAGGACCTGTTGGGGGTGTCCCGGAAGATCACGGATGTAAACGAACGCAGGAGGCTCAGAAAGTTGGCTGCCTCGCTCCGCCCCGAACACTGTGGGGTGATCGTGCGCACGGTGGCCAAGAGGAAGGGGGGAAGGGAGCTTAAGGGGGATATAAAGAAGCTTTCGAAGCTCTGGGAGGATATCTTAAAGGCCAGCCAGAAGGCCAAGGCTCCGGCGCTGCTGCACCGGGAGATGGGGATAACTTCCAGCCTGGTGCGGGACCTGTTCTCGGAGGATGTGGATCGGGTGGTGGTGGATTCGAAGAAGGAGTACAAGAGGATACTCTCATACCTCAAAGAGGTCTCCCCCCACCTAAGGGGGAAGGTGGAGCTGTACGAGGGGGAGCTGCCGATATTCGACGCCTTCCATATCGAAGAGCAAGTCGAGGAGGCCCTCCAGAGGAGGGTAGAGCTGAAGACAGGGGGGTTTCTGGTTATAGATCACACCGAGGCCCTGGTGGCCATAGATGTGAATACCGGTAAGTACGTGGGCCGGTATAACCAAGAGGATACGGTATTGAAGATAAACTTAGAGGCGGCCCGGGAGATAGCAAGGCAGTTGCGGCTGAGGGACATAGGTGGGATCGTGGTGATAGACTTCATAGATATGGTCTCCCCGAAGAACCGAAGGAGGGTGGAGGATGAGCTTGCCGAGGCGCTGAGGAGGGACAGGGCGAGGACTAACATATTGCCGATCAACCAATTCGGACTTTTGGAGATGACACGCCAGCGGATGCGGCCAAGTTTGTTGTATACCTTCAGCGAGCCATGCCCTGTGTGCGGGGGGGTTGGAAGGGTGCAGGGACGGGATACGACGGTTACGAAGATAGAGCGGTGTTTGAAGAGGGCGAGGGTGTTCTCCAGGGAGCGGAAGTTCGCCCTCAGGGTGCACCCGAGCGTGGCCGAATACCTTAGGGAGGACAGAGAAAGAAGGCTTAAGCTCCTGCAGAAGTCGGCCAAGGTGAGGTTAGAGTTGGAGGAGGACGAGGACCTTTCCATAGAAGAGTTCCGGGTGCTCTCGGGGAAGATCAGAGAGGACCTGACGGAGCAGTACCGGCGGGTGTGAGGCGATTTCGCCTCGATACTTTTTGGGGGCTAACGACATTTATTTGGACATATAGAGTGCTTGACATCTGTGAAATTCTATGTTATCTTCGGCAAGGTTAACAGGGTGATCGGACGTTCGAAAGGAGGGAACCGGGATGAAGCGCATAGGGGTGCTGACCGGGGGCGGGGACGCCCCTGGGTTGAACGCTGTGATCCGCGGAGTCACGGTGCGAGGGGTGCAACTGGGATATCGGGTTTTGGGGTTCAGGTTGGGATGGAAGGGGATGTTGGAGAAGGACTATGAAGAACTGGACTTGGATAAGGTGGCAGACATCCACCGCCAGGGGGGGACGATTTTAGGGTCGTCCCGCACCAATGTCGCCAAGGTGCCGAACGGGTTCGATATCGTCAAGCGGAACCTCGAGGAGCTGGATATATACGCACTTATCGCTGTCGGTGGAGATGATACCTTAGGGGTGGCCCAGCAGCTCCACGAGGCGGGCGGTAGGGTGGTAGGGGTGCCCAAGACCATAGATAACGATGTGAACGCCACGGACTATACGTTTGGGTACGACACTGCCATAAATCGGGTTATGGAGGCCCTGGACCGTCTGCACACGACCGCCAAAGCGCACCAGAGGGTGATAGTGGTGGAGATAATGGGGAGGGATGCCGGGTGGATGGCCTTGGAGGGCGGCATGGCCGGTGGAGCGCATGTGGTCCTGATCCCGGAGGTGCCGTTCGAGATAGACGAAGTGTGCGAGGTCGTAAGCCGCAGGTATGGTCCCGGAAAGCCCAATTACGCCATAATCGCCGTCGCGGAGGGGGCCAAGAACCCCGAGGTGGACGAGAAATTGAAGGAGTTCGGGGCACCTGTGGACGACTTCGGGCATGTGTTGCGCACGAAGATGAAGGTGAGCTTGGCCCAGGCGCTGGCTGAGATCATAGAGAAGCGCACCGGGAAGGAGACTCGGCACGTGGTGTTGGGACATCTGCAGAGGGGAGGAAATCCTTCGGCCTTCGACAGGGTCTTCGCCACAAGGCTTGGGCTGAAGGCCGTGGAGATGGTGGAAGCCGGCCAGTTCGGAATGATGGCGGCTCTGAGGGGCACGGAGATCGTGGCGGTTCCCCTTAGGGAGGCCTTGAAGGAGTCCAAGACGGTGCCTCAGCATAGGTATGAGGAAGCCGGAGTTTTCTTCGGATAAAGGAGGGATTGATGGCTATAGCATTGGGGATCAATGGGTTTGGTAGAATAGGGAGGCTGATGTTCCGGGCGGCGATGGAGAGGGCGCCTGAGGCGTTCGATGTGAAGGCGATAAACGATCTTACGGACGCCAAGACTTTGGCCCACCTGTTGAAGTACGATTCCATACATGGGCCCTATCCCGGGAAGATCGAGGTGAAGGGGGATAAGCTGGTGGTGGACGGCCGGGAGATACCGGTGGTTTCGGAGCCGGACCCGTCCGAACTTCCCTGGAAGGACCTCGGGGTGGAGGTGGTTCTGGAGTCCACCGGAAGGTTCAGGGAGAGGGAACAGGCCGAGAAGCACCTCGAGGCCGGGGCTAAGAAGGTCTTGATATCGGCTCCCGCCAAGGGGGAGGACGTTACGATAGTGCTCGGCGTGAACGACGATATGCTCAAGCCTGAGCACACGATCATCTCCAACGCCTCCTGCACGACCAATTCCCTGGCACCCATGGTGAAGGTGCTATACGACGCCTTCGGGATAGAACGGGGACTTATGACCACCGTGCACTCTTACACCAACGACCAGAGGATATTGGACTTCCCACACAAGGACCTGCGGCGGGCCAGGGCAGCTGCGATGTCCATCATCCCCACCACTACTGGGGCGGCTAAGGCAATAGGGAAGGTGATACCGGAACTGGACGGCAAGCTCAACGGCCTGGCCCTTAGGGTCCCCACGCCGGACGGATCGATCACCGACTTCGTGGCGGTGTTGAAACGGGAGGTCTCGGCCGAGGAGGTGAACGAGGCCTTCCGGAAGGCCGCCGAGGGGGAGATGAAGGGCATTCTGGAGTACTGTGAGGACCCCATCGTTTCGGCGGACATCATCCACAACCCGGCTTCGTGTATCTTCGATGCACCTTCTACTATGGCAGTGGGAAACTTGGTGAAGGTGATGGGGTGGTATGACAACGAGTGGGGGTATTCCTGCCGGTGCGTAGAGCTGTTGCAGCGGATGGCGGGATGAGCTTTTATAGCCTCAAAGAGCTCTTCGCCGGGATACTTTTTGGGGTCTTTGTATTAGACCGAAAGAGGGGCCTCTTTAAAGTGAGCGATCATTTCTTGGGGGAGGAAGTATGGCGAAACTTACGGTGCGGGATTTGGAGCTTAAGGGGAAAAGGGTCCTTATGAGGGTGGACTTCAACGTGCCGTTGGAGGACGGGAAGGTCCGGGACGACACCCGAATAAGGGCGTCACTGCCCACGATCCGGTATGTGACGGAGCATGGGGGGAAGCTTATCCTGATGTCGCATCTGGGACGGCCGAAGGGGAAGGTAGTCCCGGAGCTGAGCCTGAAGCCCGTGGCGGGGCGTCTTTCAGAGTTATTAGGGAGGCCGGTGGGGATGGCTCCGGATTGCATGGGCCCTGAGGTGGAGAAGATGGTGGGGGAGTTGAAGGAGGGGGACGTTTTGTTGTTGGAGAACATGAGGTTTCATCCCGAGGAGGAGAAGAACGATCCCGAGTTCTCCAGGAAGCTCGCGTCCTTAGGGGATGTCTATGTGAACGATGCGTTCGGCACGGCCCACCGGGCGCACGCCTCCACCGAAGGGGTGACCCATTACTTCTCCCAGTGCGCTGCTGGGTTCCTGATGGAGAAGGAGTTGGAGTTTTTGGGGATGGTTTTGGAAAACCCGAAACGGCCCTTTGTGGCGATATTGGGAGGAGCCAAGGTCTCGGACAAGATAGGGGTGATAAGGAACCTATTGGGGCAGGTGGATGCACTTTTGATTGGTGGGGGGATGGCGTACACTTTCTTCAAGGCCAAGGGATGGGAGGTGGGGAAGTCTCTTTTGGAGGAGGATAAGGTGTCCTTGGCCTCCGAGCTTATGGAAGAGGCCGGACGGAAGGGGGTCCGACTGGTGCTCCCTGTCGATAACGTGGTGACGGATTTCCTGGACTTCGAGGGGAGGAAGTACGGGAGGACCCAAGTGGTACCCAGCGACCGCATCCCCTCGGACTGGGAGGGGGTGGATATAGGACCGGAGACGGCGAGGGAGTTCCGGGAGGAGGTGCTGGGGGCCAAGACGGTCTTCTGGAACGGACCTATGGGAGTATTTGAGATAGACGAGTTCGCCAAGGGCACCGAAGAGGTGGCCAAGGCCTTGGCCGAGGCTACAGAAAAGGGCGCTGTAACGGTGGTTGGAGGAGGGGATTCGGCTGCGGCGGTGCGCAAGGCCGGGTTGGAGGAAAGGGTGAGCCATGCGTCCACGGGAGGGGGAGCCTCTTTGGAGTTCGTGGAGGGGAGGGAACTTCCTGGAGTAAAATCTCTTACGGATAAGGAAGATACGTCGGAAGAAGTGTAAAAAGGCCTTGACAAGGAGTTGTATATAGCTTATATTCTCTGAAAGAAACAGAGGGGATAGGAGCAATGGGGGTCTCTCAAGAGAAAGGGGTGAGCGCTATGAAGTATGGAGCACTGATCGGGGTCCTGATGATGTTGGCTTGGTTGGTCCCAGCGCGGGCGGATGAGCTCGACCTCTGTGTGGGGGCAAGGCCCGTTAGCCTCGGGGGGAGCTTCGTGGCGGTGGCGGACGATCCTAACGCGATATTCCTGAACCCCGCCGGTCTGGTGCAGATGGATCGGATGGAGATTACAGTGATGGGGGCGAGGCTCTTCCCCGGGATCGAGGGGGATAAACTCGGTATGGGCTTGGTCGGGCTTGTGCTCCCTGCCGGGGGGCTGGGCACTCTGGGGCTTGGAGTTCAGATGTTCATGGCGGATAGGTTCAACAAGGACGCCTTTATCCTTTCCTATGCCCGTTATCTTATGGGAGGTTTGAGCTTGGGAGTGAACCTCAAGGGGATGATGTGGAAGGCGGACCTGTCGGGTTTGAACGACCCCTTGGGGGGTTCGGTCTCCTCGGGCCTTAAGATCGGGTTGGACGCTGGATTGTTCTGGAGGACTCCCTGGAAGGTGCGGGTGGGGGCGTTCCTGCGGAACATCAACCAGCCCAGCATCGCCAAGAATACCGACTTGGGGGGCAAGCTCCCGATGGAGGTCAGGGTGGGGGTGGCTTATGAGAGGCTCGGGATGTTGGCGACAGCCGAACTTACCTCCAAGGACGGAGTGATGGACCTCTCCGGCGGCGTGGAGCAGAGGTTCGGGGAGAATTTCTCGGTGTATTTAGGCGGAGGACAGTTCTTAGAGAAGGGGAAGGGAAGCGCCAAGGTGAACGCGGGGGTCGGGTACACCCTTTGGAATATGCGTTTGGAGTACGGGTATAGGTACCTTTTGGACCTGCCGGTGGGAGGAGAGCATAGGATTTCCTTCGGGTATAGGTTTTAAAGGGAAGGGGGTGAAATAACCTATGTCTACCAAGTGGGTTGTGGCTCTACTGTTGGCGGCTCTGGGGGTTAGTCTTTTTTTGCCTGTCCCCCAGAACCTAAAGACATGGTTTGAAAATGGGCAGTCTTTTTATGCTTTGGGGGAGTATGAATTAGCTGTTAAGGAGTACTATAAGATCGTCAAGTTCCACCACAAGGCGGTGGATGTAAACAAGGTCACGGTCGAGATCAACGAACTTAAGTTGCCTATCCGGGCAGCGGCTTGGTATCAGCTCGGGAATAGTTATAAGAAATTGGGGGACTATGAGAAGGCCATCTCCTCCTTCCAGAAGGTGACCGATGAGCCCGAGGTTCCTGAGGAGTTCCGTGCTACGGTGCAGTATCAGATAGGGGATACAAGATTTTATCAGCAACAGTACGAGCAGGCCGCAGAAGAGTACGCCCGATTTGTCCAGATGTTCCCCAACTCCGCCCTGGTGGATAAAGCATATTTCTACCAGGGTTTCAGTCTGTTTAAGGCGAAGAAGTATGGAAAGGCCATAGAGGTATTCTCCGATATGCTGGCCAAGTATCCGGACAGTAAGTATGCACCCGACGCCCAATTCCGGATTGCGAGCTGTCACTACGAGCAGGAGCAGTACGAGAAGGCCATAGAAGAGACCCAGAAGCTGTTGGAGAAGTATCCCAAGAGCGTGGCTATATCGGACGCCTCTTACCTTATGGCGACCAGCTATGAGGCCTTAGGGCAGTACGAGAAGGCTATAGAGGTGTACCAGAGAGTGATAGATCTGTACGATACAATGTACGAGCTCCTCCGGGCATCGTTCCGTGAAGGGAAGAACGTGGATTTCGAGAACTACCTGCTTCTGTTCAACAGTTCGTTCTTGAAGATAGCGGATATCTACAGGGAGCGGATGGGGGATTTCGAGAAGGCCTACGAGACCTACGTGCGGGCGCAGGAGACCGTGGAGGAGTACGATTCCAAGGCGAAAATCCAGAAGCTGATAGGGGATAACTACCAGAAGTGGGGGAAGTACGATAAAGCGATAGAGGCGTATCGAAGGGTGATCACGAACTATCCCCAGAGCCCGTACCTGCCGCAGGCGCAGTTCTACATAGGGGAAGCGTACTATTACTGGGGGAAATACGAGGAAAGTGCGGGAAATTACGAGGAGGCCGAGGGGAAGTACGAAGAAGCCATAAAAGCATATCAGGCGGTCCTGGAGAACTACCCCGATGCGGATACGAAGCTTTTGGCCCAGGCTTTATATAGCGCCGGATGGTCTGCGGAGCAGTTAGGGGACAAGGAGAGGGCGGTCAAGTTCTACGCACAGGTGGTGGAGAGGTTTCCGAGATCGCCGTCCGCTCCGGTATGTATGTTGCGGTTGGGGAGAATAGCATACGACGGTGGGAAGTATGCCGAGGCGGAGCAGTACTGCCGGCAGATGATAAAGCGGTACTCGAAGGCCCCGGAGATCGGGGATGCATACTATTACCTGGGCTTGGTGCTCCGCAAGAGAGGGGAGAAGGACGGAGCCTTGGAGATGTTCTCCAAAGTGCCGGAGACGGCCGGGCAGAGCTACGTGGGCGCTCAGTTGGCTATGGCCTCGCTGTATGCCGAAATGGAGAAGCCCCAGAAGGCCGAGGCGATATCGGAGGAGCTTGAGGGGAAGGTATCCGGTGACCCCCAGTTGGAAGTCCTGATGCACTTCCAACTGGGCCAGCTGTACCTGGGGCAGTTGGAGGACTACAAAAAGGCCGTACAGCACTATACGGCTGTAATCGAACGTTTCCCTCAGAGCGAGTACATAGTGTACAGCTACTTCGGCCGTGGGCAGGCCTACCATAAGTTGTTGGAGTTCGATAAGGCGATAGAGGATTACCAGTACCTCTTAAAGGCGCCCGGGGTCGACCCTCAGATGTTGGATAAGACCAGGCTGGCCCTGGCGTTGGTGTATTCGGCGGTGGATCGGAGCCGGGAGGCGGAGGAGCTGTTGCGGGATGTGACGCGGAGCCGGGACCGCACGCTGGCACAGGCGGCCAGGGTGCAGCTGGTGGCCTTAGCTGAGAAGGAGAGCCTGGAGGACGCCATCCGGATCTACAACGAGCTCCTCTCCCAGGCCCAGGACGATATGGAGCGGAGCATAGTGTTGGCCCGGCTGGCGAACGTATACTTCAAGCTCGGGCGCTACCAGGAGAGCATAGAGACAGCGCTGCGGTTGACCAAGGTGAGCAAGAAAGAGGAGAGCATCGCCTCGGGGTACTACACTGCGGGGAACGCCTATATGAAGATGGGGCGTTACCTCGATGCGGCGGCGCAGTACAAGAAGGTGGTGGAGGAGTACCCGACCACCTTAGCGGCCCCGGGAGCACTCTTCCAGATAGGCGCGGCATATTACTACTATTCAGAGGAGCTTAAAGGGAAGCCTGAAGAGAAACAGGCAGCGGTGTTGATGAGCACCAAGGCGTTCTTAGATTACTACCGCAAGTACCCCGAGAGCAAGGAGGCTCTGCAAGCGCTATACTTGGGAGCCTGGGGGTACTACCGGCTGGGGAAGTGGGAGGATGCATCTAAGACCTTCTTGACCTTGGTGCGCAGGTACCCTAAGAGCCGCCAGGCGGTGGAAGCACTGTTTAGAGCAGGGGAGTCGCTGTTCAACCTGAAGCAGTGGGACGAAGCTTATGCCTTGTTCGAGCGGGTGGAGCGAGAGTACCCCAAGTCCGGATGGGTGGATGATTCCATCTATTCCCGCGCGTGGTGTTTTGTACGCAAGGGAGAGAAGGAGAAGGCTGTGCCGTTGTTCGAGCGGCTTGTAGCGGATTTCAGGGAGGGGGATTACGGACCGATGGCCCAGTTCACGCTTGGGGACTACTACTACGGGGAGGAGCGGTACGACGAGGCTAAGGCAGCGTACGAGAAATTCATAGAGCTTTTCCCAGACCACCCGAGGGTGCGGCGGGCCAAGATGCTGTTGGCGAACCTTGCGGAGATAAGCGCATATAAGCTCTACAGCCAGGGCGAGGTGTTATTCGATCAAGAAAATTACAAGGAAGCTATAGAGATATTTGAAGAAGTGCTGCAGAAATATCCCGGCAGCGTGTATTCGGCGAGCGCCCTGGTGAACATCGGGGCGTCGTACCAGGCGATGGAGGAGTTCGAGAAGGCGGCCGAGTACTACCGGAGGGCCGTCAAAGAATACGGGAGCGACCCCAACGCATTGGCTCAGGTGAAGTTCGCTGAGACACAGTTGAAGACGCTCATAGAGGCCCGTGTGATCTCTATGAGGTAAAAAAACAACTTCGAAAGGAGGGAGGTGCGATGATAGAGTTCTTCCAGAAAGGTGGCCCGTTTATGTACCCCTTGTTGTTGTGGTCTATTATGGTGGTGGGGTTCTTCTTGGAGAGGTTGATCACCTTCCTGCGCACCCGCAAGGTGGAGGAGATCAGAAAGGTGACCGGCCAGGTGATCGATATGATCAACCGGGACGTCCCCTTAGATGAGCTCCAGCGGACGTGCAGAAGGCTGGGACGTCTTGAGGGGGAGGTGCTCTCGGAGGGGGTGGCGAGGTTCCAGTTCCTCTCCACCGAGGAGCGCACCTCAGAGGAGATACGGGCTGAGCTAAACGGGGCGGTGGAGCGGGCGACCCTGGGTTACCTGCGCAGGTACCTGGATTGGGTGAGCTTTTTGGCCAGCACATCGGTGCTACTGGGCCTTTTGGGGACGGTGAGGGGGATGATCGTGGCGTTCGCCCAGATAGCTGAGAAGGGATTGGGGGAGCCCACGATCGTGGCAAAGGGTATTTCCGAGGCCTTGATCACGACGGTGACAGGGCTTTCTATAGCTGTGCCCGCACTGTTGGTCTATGCGGTCTTCGATGGCCGTGCCACGACCAAGGCCATCCAGTTCGAGCCATATGGCCACCTCTTTGTAGATGCCCTGATGCGGCGCTTGACCCGGATGAAGCAGGCGGCGTAAGGAGGTGAACAGAAAATGATCCAGCGTAAGACTGAGGAGCGTAGAGAGATAACTGCAGGACTGAACATGACCCCGATGATAGATGTGGTCTTCCAGCTACTGATCTTCTTTATGGTGACGGCAGTGTTCGCCATAACTCCGGGGTTGGATATTAAGCTCCCCGAGGCGGAGACCGCTGAAAACCCGGAGAAGGAGAACCTGTTCATCACCATCGACCAGGATGGGAACCTTAAGCTCAACCATAAGAGCGTGACTTTCGCCAACCTGAAGGAAGAGATCATCAAGAAGCGTAAGATGTTGGACAACACTACGATGATCATCATCCAGGCGGATGAGAAGGCCTACCACGGCATGGTGGTGAAGGCGATGGACATCTCCAAGAAGGCGGGGTGCACTGACCTCGTCGTGGCCACAGCACCCAAGGAGAAGGGTAAAGGATGAGAGCCCTTTCTCCGAGAAAGGGGGGATGAGCCATTCGGAAACATCTCAGACTTCTGGGCACTATGTTCATATCCGTGCTTATGCACGGGGCTGTGTTTTACATCTCCATGCGCTTGGCCAAAGGGGTGGCCGAGGAGGAGATGTTCCATATCCGCTTCGTGGCTCCGCCGCCCATCCTGAAGAAGAGCTTCGAGCTGGCCAAGAGGCCTGAACTCTCCGAGGTCCAGATGGAGTTCGTCTTGGCCCAAACTCAGGCTCCTCAGCTCGCCGATGTGACGGTGGTCGCCGATATCAGCGCCCTTGGGGCTGACCTCATCGGGGCGATATCCCCTACGATGCGGGAGGTTATGGGCGCTTACAGCGGGGCCAAGCCCGAGGAGATGCAGCTTGAGGTGGCCGAGGTGGTGGATGTGACCGGAGGGTCCCCCACGCTAACCCAGGAGGCCGTGGACCTCAAGACCGAACTTTTAAGCGTGGAGGACTTAGACATAGGTCGGTATAAGGCCATCGTGATACCCGATCCGGAGAATAAGAGGAATATCCGGGGCTTCTTCAATATGACCCTGGTGACCTATAAATTCCAGGACCCGGATGTGGACTCTTACCCGATGGCCATACCGAACTTGATCCGGTACATAAACGACAACACCAAGCTCCGGGCCAAAATCGAGGGGACGAAGATAGAGCTCAGCGACCCCAGGCTGTTCGAGGCCCCGTTCATCTACATGACGGGGTACACGGCAGTAATGGACCTCAGCGACACCGAGATCAAAAACCTGGGGGAGTACCTTCGCAACGGGGGGTTCCTCTTCTGCGACGACATAGCTCCCCAGATCCCCCCGACGGGCACGGAGAAAGAGTGGAAGCCAAACCCCCAGCGAGGGCTGAAGGGGACGGCCTTCGATTCTCAGATGCGGGCGCTCCTGAAACGGGCGTTAGGGGCTGAGGCGAAGTTTTTCCGCATCCCGAACGACCATCCCTTGTTCCACAGCTTCTACGATTTCGACGACGGCCCGCCTTTAGGCGGGGCCACGGGCGGGAATGTGGATTATCTCGAGGGGATAGAGATCCGAGGCCGGCTTGCGGTGGTGTTCAGCGACCTAAACATAAGCTGGTACTGGGGGGACCCCTGCCCGGAGGCCCAGGCCGGCCGGGAGCGGGGGCTGCAGTTCGGGGTGAACCTGATCGTGTATGCGCTCACCCAGCCGGGTGGGATCGCCAACATCAGCCAGTATACGATGCGGTAGCCTTTCCAGGTAATGCGGGAAGGACTGCTAAGGGGCATACTACTTATACCTGCGGTATAAGTAGTATGCCCATCATTTTACCGGAGGACCTATGTTGAGGGAGAAGGTAGGGTTGGCCTTATTGGCAGCTTTGTATCTGCTTTCCATCGTGTACAAGGGACGGGGGGGCACAAGGGAGTTCGGCGAGCGGATGATGGAGGGCGCTTTCTTCCAGGGCGGGTACGGGATGGAGTGGCTGTACGACGCCGGAAGGGAGTTCGAGAAGGTACACCCGGGGTACAAAGCTTACATCTGGGGGAACCCGAGGGTGTGGGACCAGACCAGGACGAGGTTTTTGGCCGGCAACCCCCCCGATGTCTTCTGGGGGATACACAACATAAATATATGGGTGAACCTACAGGAAGGGCTGGTGGCCCCCCTTGACTCCCTTATGGAGGCGCCGGCGTACGGGCAGGAGCATATAAAGTTCAAGGATACGTTCCTGCCGGGGGCCCTGGACCGGGGGAGGTACGAGGGACACCAGTATTTCCTGCCGATCACTTTCGCAGTTCTGGGGCTTTGGTATAATGTGAATATGTTCGAGAAGTACGGATGGAAGCCCCCCAAGACATGGGATGAGTTCCTCGAGCTTTGCGAGGAGATCGAGGCCATGGGCATAGCCCCCCTGGTGCACCAGGGAAGGTATCCCTCGTACTACAGCATCATCTTCCGCGCGCTGTTGTACAAGATCGGAGGGTACGAACTTCTGATAGACTTGGACAACTTGGTGCCGGGGGCCTGGGAGAGGCCTGAGGTGGTAAGGGCGGCGCGGATGTGCAGGGAGCTGATAGACAGGGGGTACGTTTTGGAGGGGTCCTCGGCCCTCACCCATACGGAAGCGCAGATGGTATGGCTTCAGGGGAAGGCGGCGATGGTCCCCTGCGGGACGTGGCTTGAGAACGAGATGAAGGAGGCCATACCCTCTGGGTTCAGGATGAGGATAATGCCCCTTCCGGCGGTGCCGGGCGGGAAGGGGAGCGCGGAGGCTATAGAAGCCTCGGCCGGGGCAGCTCTCTGGGTGCCGGCCCAGGCTAAGCACAAAGAATTGGGTATGGAGTATTTGAGGATACTACTCTCCAAGAAGATGGCACAGAACTTCGTCAGAAAGGTCAGGGACCTCATGCCGATCGAGGGGGCCACAGAGGGAATAAAGATCCCAGAGGCCTTGCAAAGCGCTATAGATGCCGTAAAGGCGGCAAAGGGCGAGACTTTCTATATGAGGTTCACGGACTGGTACGAGGAGATGGAGGATGGGGCCGAGAACGCCTTAGCAGCGCTTCTTTACGAGGGGATTCCCCCGGAGGAGTTCGCCCATAGGATAGAGCGGATCGCAGAGCGTATAAGGAAGGATCCCACCATCCGTAAGTACCACAGAGAACCGCCTAAGCTATTGGCTTCTCGTTAGGAAGTTCGGTATAGAAAGGACCTGGCCGAGCGGGAGGGATGAATTATGAGGAAGGGACAGAGGAAGGTGATAGCACTTTTTATCATGCCCGCGTTCATCATGTACGGGGTATTTATGGTGTACCCATACATCAGGGCGTTCTACATCGGGTTGACCGACTGGCGTGGGGTTTCCACGCAGATGTCTTTCATAGGGCTTGAGAACTTCTGGACTATGCTACACGACCCCTACTTCTGGAACGCTCTGAAGAACACTTCGTTCTTCACAGTGACGAACGGGACGATCGTACCTGTCATAGCTTTGTTCTTCGCGGTGGTGATGTCCCGGAGGTTGGTTTGGGGGGCGAGGTTCTTCAGGATCATGTATTTCTTCCCCAATCTCATATCGGTTGTGGCCATTGCGGTGCTTTGGTCCTTCGTGCTGAATCCGGACTTCGGGATATTAACCAATTTCCTGAGGATTTTGGGGATGAAGAGCCTGCCGGCCTGGTTGGGGAGCGTGAAGACGGCTCCCTGGTGCATAGTGGCGGTGAAGGTCTGGGCTGCCGTGGGGTTCTATATGATATTGTACCTTTCGGCCTTGGAGGGAATACCCACAGACCTGTATGATGCGGCGAAGATAGACGGTGCGAGCGAATGGAAGGCTTTCTGGCACGTTACGCTTCCACTTTTGAGCGAGATTATGAAAGTTACGGTTGTGTTCCTCCTCCTGAACGGGTTCGGGACGTTCGCGGTTGTGAAGATAATGACCGACGGTGGGCCGAACCGGAGCACGGAGACCATGGCGACGTACCTCTACGACAATGCATTCAAGTTCGGAAAGTTCGGCTATGCCACAGCCATAGCCATTGCGCTTTTCCTGATAACGTTCGTGCTTGCGCTGTTGTCCATAAGGCTTCAGAAGAGGGAGACGGTGCAGTACTGAGGGAGGGGCTATGCCGGAAGTGAGAGGACGGGACTGGAGGGCACTGCTCAGGAAGTTGGTTATGCAGGTCATCTTCGTCGCGTACAGCGTCGTGGTGATATACCCTATGGTGTGGCTGGCATATACTTCCTTCAAGTCGAGCAGGGAGCTCTTCGCCAACGCATGGGCGCTTCCCAGGAAGTTCCATTTTGAGAACTACATCAACGCATGGAGGGACGCTCAGATAGGGAGCTTTTTCTTCAACAGTGTGTTCGTCACCGTGACAACGGTGGCCATCCAGCTTATAATAGGCGCTATGGCGAGCTATGCGTTGGCCAGGTACAGGTTCAGGGGTAATTCACTGTTGTACTATTTCTTCTTGGCTGGGCTTATGTTCCCGATATTCCTTGCGTTAGTGCCTATGTTCTTCCTCCTGAAAGACCTGGGGCTTTTGGACACCCATACGGGGCTGATATCGGTGTACATAGCCTCTGGTATACCGTTTACGGTCTTCGTGCTGACCGCCTTCTTCAAGACCATCCCCAAGGAACTTGAGGAAGCCGGGCTCATAGATGGTTGTTCCCCCTTCGGAGTTTTCTGGAGGATAATGTTGCCTTTGGCCAAGCCGGGGCTCATAGCTGTGGCGATATTCACTTTCATAGCGATATGGAACGAGTACGTGCTAGCGCTTGTGGTGATATCGTCTTCGGCCCTGAGGACTTTGCCACTGGGGATAGCGAACCTGATGATGGTGGAGCACTACAAGACCGACTGGGGTTCGCTGTTCGCTGGGCTGGTGATAGTGATGTTGCCCACGATAATCGGGTACGCCATCTTGCAGGAGCGCATAACCAAGGGGATCACGGTTGGGGCCCTCAAGGGCTAAGCCCCTATAAAGATAAACGGAGGTGAGGTGATGCGACAGGCCCGTATCAACATGAGCTGCGGCCAGACGGATATATATCCTAAGGCATTGGAAGAGATGGGGAAACAGTTGGGCACGCCCATCTACTACCCCCCCTACTGGGAGATAGAAGTCGCGGCCGTAGAGATGATCCAGCGATTGTTACATACCAAAGACGATGTCATCCTTATGGACGGCTGTGCCACGTATGGAGAAGAGGCGGCTATGGTTAGCACCTTGGAGGAGGGGGATACGGTCATCACGGCCATATCCGGCATCTTCGGCCAGGTTCTGTACGACATCGCATCGGTTATAGGGGCGGAACCCGTGCCGGTGAGGGTGGAGGACGGGGACGTTGTGACCCTGGAGATGATACGAGAGGCTTTGGAGGAACATCCCGAGGCGAAGATGGTGGCGGTGGTGCATGTGGAGACGAGCATGGGCACGGTGAACCCGGTGGACGAGATAGGGGATGTGGTGCGGAAGTTCCCGGGAGTGCTCTACATGGTGGATGCGGTGAGTTCGTTCGCATGTATGGAGGTGAGGGTGGACGACTGGGGGATAGACCTTTGCTGCACCAGTCCTCAGAAGAGCCTGAACGCCCCCCAGGGGACGGCCATAGTGGCCGTGAGCGAACGGGCGTGGAGACGGATGGAGGAGCGGAGGACCCCGATCCGCTCCCTCTGTATGGACCTGACAGTGTGGCGGGCGTACCATCAAGGAGTGCGCAGGGCATACGCGGTCGCCCGGGGGGAGGGAGGTGTCCAGGATGTGGCGGTGGCGGCCGCGCGCAAGGCTGCGCATGGGCCTTCTCCCTCCTACGTGCTTATAAAGGGACTGAAAGCCGCCTTGGACGAGGTCTTCGATGAGGGACCGGAGAGGGTCTTCTGGAGGCATAAGGTGGCATCTAAGGCGGTCCGGGAGGCGGTGCGGGCGTTGGGCCTCGGGGTGAAGGCCAAGAGGGAGGAGATCGCCGCCCCATCTTGCACTAAGGTAGTGTGGCCCAAGGGCTTGGATGTAGGGAAGTTAGGGAAGTTGATGCAGGAGAAGTACGGGGTGGCCATTGGGGGGGACAGGATCGGGACTATGGGGTTCGTGGCCAGACCCCAGTACGTGTTGCCCACGATCTACGCTTTAGAGCAGACCTTGAAGGAGATGGGGGTGAATGTGCCGGCTGGGGCCGGGGTCGCGGCCGCGACCAGGGTATTCGCAGAGGAAGGAGCCTTGTGATGGGTAAGTTAGTGGGGTTGTATACCGACAGCGAGGTCGTAGCCCGGGACCCCAGGTACATAGAGGCGCTGCAGCGGGAGATAGGATTGAACCTGGTGATCTTGGGCTCCGGCCTGAAGGGGGGGAGGTACAACCTATCTCCGGAGGTCCGGGCCCTGGACCCCGTGGCCAGGCGGGGCGGAGGTGAGCCCCCGGGGGTGCAGTACGGGAACGACGATTCGCTTCTCCGTCTGGCGATCCGAGAGGCGCACAGAAGGGGGATCCGGGTCTGGCTCTTGGGTGCTGGATGGCAGTACATCGGAGCGGAACGATTCCCGGATATGGTCTCGGTGGATTTCTCGGGGAGGCCCGTCTCCGAGACGCCCGAGGTCCCGTATGCGGTGGAGCAGTACTGGCTGACGTTCTGTCCCAACCACCCGGAGCTGAACGAATGGTTCGAGGCCGCGTTCTCGGATATGGCCCGGAGTTACGATGTGGAGGGGATCGACGTGACGCACTACCGGTACACCGCTCCCGCTTTCTTCTACGGGCTTTTCGGGTGCGCATGCCCGAAGTGTCGGGAGGCGGCCGAGGAGATGGGGTACGACTTCGAGGGGATGCGGAGGGGGATGACCCAGCTTTTAGACGGACTGAGGCGGCTGGACGCCGGTTCCGTCCGACATATGGCCCGGACCGGGATGGGATGGACGGACCTGGTGCAGGTGCTGGAGGAGGGGGTTTTGAACTGGTTCCGATTCCGGGCCGAGGTGATCTCCCGGAACCTGCGGCGCTTCCGGGATGCGGTGCACAGGGCTACGGGGGGGAAGGTGCTCTTCGGAGGGGATGCGTTTCCGCCGTCCTTCGCCCCCTTGGTGGGCCACCTATACCGAGATCTGGGGGAGAGCCTGGACTTCGTCAGCCCCCTGCTTCCCCACGTGGAGGTGTTCATAAGTTCGACGTGGGCGGCGTATGCGGGCCTTTTGTGCTCCTGGGTCCCGGGGCTGGGGGAGAGGGAGGCATTGAGATCGGTGTACTGCCTGTTCGGGTATGGGGACATGGCGGGCCTGCCTGAGGCGATAGAGGACCTGGGGGTGGGAGGGCCGGATGGGGAGTACAGGTGTTTGCCCCTCAAGGACATCCTTGTACGGGAGTTGTACAAGGCCCGGGCGTTCATTTCCGGGGTCTCATACCCCGTGGTCAAAGGAAGGCTCTGGCCCCCGGCGGTGATCCGGGATGCGGTCGAGTCCGCTGAGGATATGGGACACGAGGGGATCATCTTTCAGGGGACTTCTGGGTTAGTGGAATATCCGGGGAGGACGTGATGGGGACACCCTATCTGGCGGAGGATGTGGTGTGCGTGTACCGGGTAGGCCTGGACGGGCGAATAAAGGAGCAGGACTTCTGGGAGGCGGGGTACCGCCTACTGAAGGCGATGGGGGTGCACCCGGGGGGAAGGAAGATGGTGTTCAAGCCCAACGTGACCGTACCCGCGGAGCCGGACTCCGGGATCGTGACGCACTATCGGTTCGTGGAGGGGATGCTGGCTTACCTCTCGGAAGTAGGTGTGTCCCCCGAGGACGTGACGATCGCCGAGGGCCCTGGAGGTGACCCCGAACAGGCCTGGGAGGAGTCGGGATACCGGGAGTTGGCTGGACGTTGGGGGGTGCAGCTCGTGAACTTGCGGGGCGACCGGATGGTCACGCTCCCGGTGCCCGGAGGCCGGGTCTTCCGGGAGATCGGTATCGCCAGCACAGTTGTCGGACCAGGGACGTTCCTGGCCAACGTGCCCAAGATGAAGACGCACAACCTTGCGATCACGACGCTTTCGATGAAGAACTTGATGGGTACAGTAGCGCCGCATGAGAGGAACTTCTGCGGCCAGTCATGGCCACGGACCGCCTGGGACAGGGAGTCGCTTACCCCCCAGGAGCATATAGCCTGGCAGTGGGGACTGGCGGAGCGGCTTTGCGACCTGAACTCCGTCGTGCGTCCCTCCCTTAACGTAGTGGAGGGGGTGGTGGGGCGGGACGGGACCGGCTTCCACAGGGGGCGGAACATCCCGGCCGGGCTGGCAATAGCCGGGAGGAATCCCGTCGCAGTGGATGCTGTGGCCAGCTTCCTGATGGGCTTCGCTCCGGAGGATATCGTTTACCTTAGGGCCGCCTTGGAGTGGGGGCTGGGGGAGGTCCGGGTGGAGAGGCTGCGGGTGTTCTCCCTGGAGGAGGGGGAGCTGCGGCCCTGCCGGGACCTTCGGAAGCTAAGGCTCGAGGGGCGCTTCGAGGTCATAACCACGATGGGGCCCGTATGAGGGAGCAGACAGTAAGGTGGTCGGTGCCGGGGCTTTTCTTCCTCTCCGGGGCGTGCGGGCTGGCGTACCAGGTGGTGTGGACGAGGATGTTGGTGGTGGCCTTCGGGGCCACGGTGTGGGCGGCCAGCACTGTGCTCTCGGCCTTTATGGGTGGGATGGCCTTGGGGAGCTACCTCTTCGGGAGGCTCGCGGACCGACATCGGAACCCTCTACGGCTGTATGCGTACTTGGAGTTGGGGGTGGGCGCGTTCGCCTTGGCCTTCCCGGTCCTTTTGGGGTTGGTGGAGCAGGTGTATTCGGCCTGGGGGGGAAGCCTGGCCACCCGGTTCGGGCTCTGTTTAGGGCTTTTAGCCTTCCCCACTGTGCTGATGGGGGGGACGCTGCCGGCGGTGAGCCAGTTTCTGGTACGGAGCAGGGGGGAGGTGGGATGGGGGGTGGGGAGGCTTTATGCTTTGAACACCGCCGGAGCGGTGGCAGGATGTTTCGCTGCGACCTTCTTCGCGATGGGGAACCTGGGGGTATGGGAGACCCTGTACATAGCTGCCTCGGTGAATCTGTTGGTGGGTGGAGCTGCGTTCGCTTTGAGCGTTGAGATGGAGGAGGTGCCGGCCTGGAGGCCGGAGCCCGTGCGGGGTATATCCTCTCAGGTCTTCCCCGTATTGGTGGCCTTCGGGGTTTCGGGGTTCGCGGCCCTAGGCTACGAGGTGGTGTGGACGAGGCTTTTGGGGATCTCCCTGAAGAGCAACACGGCCTATGCCTTCGGGACGATGCTTTCGGCCTTTCTGGTGGGGCTGGCCTTGGGGGGAGCCGCCTTCGGGAGGTGGGCGGACAGGTGGCGGGACCCGGTAGCGGCCTTCGGGGCCTTAGAGGTGGGGGTGGGCGCGTTCGGGCTGTGCTCGGTCTTCCTGTTCGGTGTGCTCCCGGAGGTGGTCCAGGCCGTCGGGGGGGGGTCTTGGTGGGAGTACTCGGGGGGGCGATTCTTAGCCACCTTCGCTTTAATGCTGTTTCCGACGTTCCTTTTGGGAGGGGTTCTGCCGGTTGTTGCGAGGATCTGCACCCTGCGCTTAGGAGGGGTGGGTCGCGGGGTGGGGACCGCGTATGCGGCCAACACCGTGGGGGCGGTGTTGGGGGCAGCGGGGACCGGGTTTGTGCTGATGCCCCTCTTGGGGGCTGGGGGGACAGTTCGGGCCCTGGCCTTGGGGAATTTGGGTTTGGGGGCGAGCCTTTTAGCCTGGAGCCACATAAGGGCACCGGTGCGTTGGGGACTGGTGGGGGGGGTCGTGGCTGTGGCCTCAGTAGGAATCCTGGGTCCATACGAGGATGCAATCAGGAGGCTGTACGAAAGGTCGGAACCGGGGAGCGAGCTGGTCTTCTGGAGGGACGAGGCGGCCGGGACCGTGACAGTGCATAAGTTCCCGGACGGAAGGATGTTGATGAAGGTGAACGGCGGTGGAGAGGTGCCCACCGACCTGGCCTCCCTCCAGACCTTTAAGATGCTGGGGCACCTTCCCCTCCTGCTGCACCCGGACCCCAGGGAAGTCCTCGTGATCGCCTTCGGAGGGGGGATCGCTTTGGGATCGGCGGCCCTGTACGAGGCGGAGCTGATCGAGTGCGTGGAGATCGTCCCGGGAGTGGTGGAGGCAGCGAACTTGTTCTCGGAGTATAACCAGGGGATTCTGGGTCGGATGGCTCGGGGTGAGGCCCCGGTGAGGCTGATCGTAGACGACGGTAGGAACTATCTGCTGCGGAGCGGGAGGAGGTACGATGTGATAACGGGAGACGCCACGCACCCGGGCTCGAGCGACAGTTGGGTGCTTTACACAAGGGAGTTCTACGAGCTTTGCCTGGAGCGCCTGAAGGAGGGGGGGATTATGGTCCAGTGGCTCCCCTTGCACGGGCTCTCGGAGTTCGACTACCGGATTCTCCTGCGCACTTTCCTCTCGGTCTTTCCACACACGAGCCTGTGGCTCTTTAACGAGTATACCTTGATGATGGGGACGACAGACCCCTTGAGGGTGGACTTCGTGAGGTTGAAGGCCCGTATGGAGGAACCTGTGGTGCGGGAGGACTTGAGTTCGGTGAACCTCGAGGACCCGGTAGCGCTGGTAAGCTCTCTGGTGATGGGTGAGAGGGAGGTGAGGGCGTTCGTGGGAGAGGGGCCCATCAACTCGGACGACCATCCCTACATAAGCTTCTCGGAGCCCCGACAGCGGGGGGTGGGGGCGGGCCTGCCAAATCTGTTCGCGGTGGCCCAGGCCAGGGGGTCGCCCCTGCCCTATGTGGTGGGGATGTCCTCGGGGGAAGAGGTCAAGCTCAGAGCGGCATTGGAGGCTTTGGCCTGGCGCATACGGGGGAATATCTTCCGTAGAGGGGGGATGCCCGAGGAGGCAGTGGAGGCGTACAGGAGGGCTTTAGAGCTCTGGCCGGAGGACAAGGATTCCAGGAGTTTTATGGCCGAGCTGGGTGAAGGCGCGTACACATCGCCGTATACCTATGCGAGGGTGGGGTTGGTATACGAACGGGCGGGCCGATACAGGGAAGCGGTCCGGGCGTACCGTAGGTCCTTGGAGGTTAATCCGAAGGACGTGCGGGTATGGGTGAACTTGGGGAATGTGTACGCCCGGATGGGGAAGAGGAAGGAGGCGGAGGAGGCCTATCGGAGGGCGCTGGAGGTGGACCCGGGTAAGTTCGAAGTTTACTTCAACTTAGGGAGCCTATATTATACGGAGGGGCGGTACGGGAAGGCCCGTGAAACCTTAGAGCGGGCCAGGGCACTCAAGCCGGAGTCCCCGGCGGTGTTGTACTATCTGGGGCTGGTGCACGAAAGGCAGGGGGACCTCTCCCAGGCACTTCAGTGCTACCGCCTGGCCTCCCGCAGGGTGGAGGGGCCGCTGAGGCGGGCAGTGCAGCGCCGAATCGATGCCTTAGGTGGACTTTGAAAGGGGGGGAGATGGCGATCAAACTCGGGATATGCAACGAGATGTTCCAGGGGTGGGAGATAGAGCGGGTGTTCCGGTACGCTGCGGAGCTCGGGTACGATGGGGTGGAGATAGCTCCGTTCACCCTGGCGGGTTCGGTGGAGGATATAACTCAAAGCCAGAGGTGGAAGATGAGGAGGGCGGCGGAGGAGGCAGGTGTGGAGGTCGTGGGTCTGCATTGGCTGTTCGTGAAGCCCGAAGGGCTTTACATAAACCATCCGGACGATTCGATACGCCTGCGCACTCAGGATTACCTCTTGCGTCTGGTAGAGTTCTGCGGGGACTTAGGTGGGAGGGTTATGGTGGTGGGCTCCCCCAAGCAGAGGAACATCTTGGAGGGACAAACCTACAGGGACACGTACAGGCGCACGTTGGAGGTGCTCCAGGCGGTCCTCCCAGAGGCCGAAGCCCTGAGGGTTACGCTGTGCTTGGAGGCCCTGGACCCGCATCAGACCAATTTCCTGACCGATACGGAGGAGGCGATGCGGCTGGTGCAGGATATAGCCCATCCCAACCTCCAGATCATGGTGGACGTGCGCAGCGCCTGGTTCGGGGAGAAGGAGGAAGTGCCAGAGGTTATCCGGAGTGTCGCCCCCCACCTCAGACACGTCCACGCAAACGACGCAAACTGCCTCGGACCTGGAATGGGGAAGGTGGACTTCGGGCCGATAGCAGATACCCTGCGGGAGGTCGGGTACGAGGGGTACGTTTCTGTGGAGGTGTTCGATTTCTCCCCGGGACCGGAGACGATAGCACAAAGGAGCCTACATTACCTTAAACGATTTTTCTAAGCCAGGAGGCGGACGATGAAGGTGATGGTGATAGGACTGGACGCCCCTATAGCTCCCAGGCTATACCGATACGCCAGGGAGGGGCATCTGCCGGCCATAGCCAGGCTGATAGAGAACGGGGTATACGCAGAGCACTGCCTGGTGCCGTTCCCGACCATAACGCCCCCGAACTGGACCACCATAGTGACCGGGGCCTCGCTCGGGACCCACGGGATCACCTGCTTTAATGTGCACAACCCCGGGGACCCCTTAGACCTGACGCACCAAGGGTTCGATACGACGGATTGCAGGGCCGAGTATATCTGGCAGGCGGCCGAGCGTGCTGGAAGGAGAAGCATAATCCTCAACTACCCCTCCACCTGGCCGCCCACGATCAGGGAAGGGGTGCAGATCGGGGGGGCGGGACTGAGCATCAACGAGTGGAGGTACAGGGAGCCTTCTCCCTTCAGGTGCACTTTGGCCGCGGAGCAGTTGTTTGCGACCGATGAGTACCCCTTAGCCACGACGATAGAATTCAGGTCCGCTCAGGGGTGGAGGAACATGCCCCCATGTCGGAGGGCGCTGGAGTCGGAGCTGTCGCTGATGTATCGGATGGCCAGATACGAGGTAGAGCCCCGAACATGGCACCTTCTCGCCCTGGACGAGGGGGACGGTTTCGGGAGGGTCTTGCTCTGCGAGGGGAGGGACGCCGGGAAGGCGTTCGCCCGGCTCGGGCCTGGGGAGTGGACACCGAACATCGTTCAGGTCTTCGAGACGTCCGAGGGGAGGAAGGAGGCGGTCTTCAGGTGTAAGCTGCTGGAGCTATCCCCGGACGGGTCCTCGCTTCGTCTCTATGTCTCCCCTCTCTGCGCCTTAGACGGTTGGTCCTATCCCGAGGAGGTGGCCGGGGAGATAAGGTCCGAGGGCGGGCTACCCATGCCCCACGGAGGCTTCCAGGCGCTGAACTTGGAGTGGGTCGATGCTGGGACGTTTTTGGAGATCGTGGACCTCGCTCACGTCTGGCTTGCGGATGCGGCTGTGTACCTCCTCGGGCACAAGGATTGGGACCTATTCTTCATGCACGCCCACTGCCCGGACCACGCTTACCACGCCTTCGCCACCAAGATGGACCCCCTCACAGCTGGAAGCGAAGAGGAGGCCAGGTTCTATCAGGAGGTGGAGTTGGGCTTCTACAGGAGCCTTGATCGGATGATAGGCCGGATTCTGGAGGCTGGCGGGGAGGACGTCCTGGTGATCCTGGTCTCTGACCACGGGGCCAAGGCCACTACCTATACGTTCCGTGTGGCGGATGTTCTGGAGGCGGCTGGGCTTTTGGCTTACAGGGAAGCCGAGGACGGGGAACGGGTTGTGGACTGGTCCCGCACCAAGGCGGTGCAGCAGCGCTCCTGCTACATCTACGTGAATCTGAAGGGTAGGGACCCGCAGGGGATAGTTGAGCCGGAGGAATACGAGGAGGTGCGGGAGGCGGTGATAAAGGCCCTGTACGATTACACAGACACCGAGACCGGCAAGAAGCCCATAGCTCTCGCCCTCAAGCGGGAGGATGCTAGGATCATAGGGTTATACGGGGATAGAGTGGGAGACGTGGTGTACGCCATAACCTCAGATTTCGGCGGGCAGCACGGACCGCACCTGCCCGCTGCCAGGTTCGGGTTGGGGGACCTCAGGGGGCTCTTCGTGATGGCGGGGCCGGGGGTGAAGAAAGGTGTGGTGTTGGAGAGGACGGTGAGGCTGGAGGACATCGTGCCCACGATATGCTACCTGGCAGAGCTCCCTGTCCCCAGAGATGCGGAGGGAGGGGTCCTTTACCAGGCGTTAGAGGACCCGGATGTGAAGCTCAAAGAGCTACAGAGGCTCAGGAGGAACTACAGGAGGCTTCAGGGGGCCTTTGAGAAGGAGAGGGCCCTGGGGCACACGTACAATGAGTGAAGTGTTCTCCCGGACGTAGCCACAGGGAGGTGATGTAATATGTTTAAGTTGCGTTCACTCGGGTTTCTGTGTGCGTTCCTATGGTTCCTCGCCTGCGGAGGGGGCGGTGCCGGGCCTCGGATTGCGGAGGATGGGAGGATATACGTGCGAAACAGCACGGATGTGGCCTTCAACGTGAGATGCGTGACCGAGGACCTGAGGGAGGTCGAATCCGTGGTGGAGCCGGGCGAGGTCAAAGATGTGTCGCAGGAGGTGCTCAAGGCGGGGACCAAGGTGACCGTCACCCTCACCTCCCAGAAGGCCGTGGGGTACGGAGGAGACCCCACGGGAAGGATACAGCCATCCGTGGAAGTCGAACTGACCGTGAACGGGAATATGACCGTGTGGATAAAATCGATCGGGTTCGGAAGCGCAGGGGCCATAGAGTACGAAGTAATCGGAGGGCCTTGAAGGTCGTGTAATTAAGGGGCAGTGCATCCTCGCACTGCCCCTTATCTTTGCATCAAAGTCTAAGCGGCCTCCCGTTCGGCTTGGGGCTCCTCCTTCCGGAAGGCGAACTCGCCGTCGCATGCGTCTATGGTCACAATGTCGCCCTCCGAAAACTTTCGCTCTAACAGAGCCATAGCCAGGGGGTTCTCTATCTTATTCTGCACCACTCTCTTGAGAGGTCTGGCTCCGTAGACCGGGTCGTACCCGAGCTCGGCCAGCAGGTTAAGAGCCTGGTCGGTCCACTTGAGCTGGACCTTGGCTCTCTCCCGGACCCTATCGGCTAAGCGTCCGAGCTGGTGTTCCGCTATCCGCCTTATGTGCTCACGGGAGAGCGGGCAGAAGACTATTATCTCGTCTAAGCGGTTGAGGAACTCGGGCCTGAACTGAGCCCTCAGAAGCTCCATAACCTCCTTTCTGACCTCCTTAGGGCTCCTGCCCTGGGCTACGTAATCCTGGATAATGTGGCTTCCGATGTTGGAGGTCATGATTATCACCGTGTTCTTGAAGTCCACGGTGTGGCCTTGGCCATCGGTGAGCCTGCCGTCGTCCAGCACCTGCAGAAGCACGTTGAACACATCTGTATGGGCCTTCTCTATCTCGTCGAAGAGGATGACCTGGTACGGCCTCCTCCTTACGGCCTCGGTGAGCTGGCCGCCTTCCTCGTACCCCACGTACCCCGGTGGGGCACCTATAAGGCGGGAGACAGCGTGTTTCTCCATGTACTCGGACATATCTATCCTGACCATCGCATCCTCGTCGTCGAACAGGAACTCGGCCAGGGCCCTTGCGAGCTCGGTCTTACCCACTCCTGTGGGGCCTAAGAACAGGAAGCTTCCTATGGGGCGTTTGGGATCGGATAGCCCGGCCCTGCTTCTGCGCACGGCATTTGCCACGGCCGAGACCGCCTCTTCCTGGTCCACGAGCCTCCTGTGGATCCGCTCCTCCATGTGGACGAGCTTTTCGACTTCACCTTCGAGGAGCTTGGAGACCGGTATCCCTGTCCACTTGGAGACAACCTCGGCCACGTCCTCCTCGTCCACCTCCTCCTTTATCATCTTGCGGTCCTTTTGGACCTCGGCCAGCTCCTGTTCCTTACGGGCGAGGTCCTTTTGTAGCTCCACGGCCTCGCCGTACCGCAGCCTGGCCGCCTGTTCGTAGTCGCCCCTACGGATGGCCTCCTGTTCTTCTACCTTTATCCCCTCCAGCTGCTCCTTAATCTCCCTTATCCGGGTGATGATCTCCTTCTCTCTGAGCCAATGTACCCTGAGGCGTTCCCTTTCCTCCCGGAGTTCGGCCAACTCCTTATCTATAGGCTTGAGCCTTTCCTCCGCGTCCTTCTCGCGCTTTACGGCCTCCCGCTCTATCTCGAGTTGGCGGATGCGCTTCTCTATCCTGTCCAGCTCCTCGGGCATGCTGTCTATCTCTATGCGAAGTTCGGCGGCAGCCTCATCTATCAGGTCTATGGCCTTATCCGGAAGGTGCCTATCCGAGATGTAGCGGTCGGAAAGCACCGCCGCGGCCACTAAAGCGGAATCCTGAATACGGACACCGTGGTGCACCTCGTACCTCTCCCTGAGGCCCCTGAGGATCGAGATGGTATCCTCGACGGATGGCTCGCCTACGTACACCGGCTGGAACCTACGCTCTAAGGCCGGGTCCTTCTCTATGTGCTCACGATACTCGTCGGGGGTGGTGGCCCCTATGCAGTGAAGCTCACCGCGGGCGAGTGCGGGCTTCAGGAGGTTGGAGGCGTTGACCGCTCCCTCGGCGGCTCCGGCTCCCACTATGGTGTGGAGCTCGTCTATGAAGAGGATTATCCTCCCGTTGGACTCCGTCACCTCCTTTATGACCGCCTTCATGCGGTCCTCAAACTCGCCGCGGTACTTGGTGCCCGCGATCAGAGCGCCCATGTCCAATTGTACAAGGCGCTTGTCCTTAAGGGACTCCGGAACGTCCCCCGATGCTATCTTTTGGGCCAGACCCTCGACTATGGCTGTCTTGCCCACCCCGGGGTCGCCTATGAGGACGGGGTTGTTCTTGGTCCTACGGGAGAGGACCTTTATCACCCTCCTTATCTCGTCCTCACGGCCTATGACCGGATCGAGCTTACCCCTGCGGGCGAGCTCCGTCAGGTCCCTACCGTACCTTTCTAAGGCCTGGTACTTGCTTTCGGGATTGGGGTCTGTGACCCTGTGGTTGCCCCTGACCTGGGAGATGGCCCCGTAGAGCCGGTCGCGGGTGAGCCCGAACTCCCTCAGGACCCTCTGGGCTCCGGTGCCATCAACCTCGGAGAGGGCTAAAAGGAGGTGTTCCACGCTCACATACTCGTCCTTTAGCCTCCCGGCTTCGGAGAACGCCTTCTGGAGGACCTCGTTCAGCTTAGGGGAGACGTAGACCTGTCCCCCTCGGTAGACTTTGGGGAGCTTGTCCAGCTCCGCCCAGGTCCTCTCCAAAATTCCATCGGGCGAGATGCCGAGCTTATTCAGGATAGCCCGTGCCAGCCCCTCCTCCTGGTCCACAAGGGCGTATAGGAGGTGTTCGGGTTCTATCTGGTTATGGCTGCGCTCCTGGGCCAGCGCTTGGGCCTCCTGGAGCACCTCCTGAGATTTCTCGGTGAATCTATCCCAACGTATGGCCATATTCATCACCTCTTTATCGGATTGTGGTATGCACAATTTATGTAAGCAAGTCCCGTGCCATGTTGGGCTGGGGGACAGGAGGCCGGCCTGTGTTTTACGATGGTCCATCGGTAAGCAGGAGTGATGCTGTAGCCTTGGGGATATGCCTTATTGGCAGAGACGTCGTTACGACACAGGCGCCCTTGACATATGGAGGGGTTGAGGATATATTTTGGGAAAGATCTTCCTGGAGAGGCGTCGGAAGAGACATTCTGTATCACCTATGCCAACTATATGGCTTCTTTGTCCGATGGGGGTTCGTGCTTGCCGGGAAGGCCGTGCTTTCCACATTCTAAAGTATGGGAGCTGATATCTCCTTACAAGGTTGGACAGTCGGGGGCTATGCTTCCGGACGGGGGGATGGTATTGGTGGGAATGAAGTGCTCGGAAGAGGTAGAGGTACACATAAAGATATACAGTCCTATCGGAAGGTTGGTACGAGAGTCTGCCGGTAAGTTTCCGAAGGAGGCGATGCTCTGTGCTTGGGTCTAATTGCCCTGCCGTGGATTCTGTGGAGACAGAAGTTTTAGAACGCATCTACGGTTATTATTAATTTTGGAGGATGAGTTATTAAAAGTATCAAATATTTAGGCTAAGAAGTGGTTGACATGGTCCCTCTCTATATGGCTCTGTCGTTGTCGGAGTTGAAACACCAGTCCGAAAGATAGAGATATTCCTTCTCCCCTGTCGAGGATTTTCCCTAACCTTCCGATGTTTCCCCCGAGAGGACTGAGCTTGACAGGGGATGAAAAAGAGGGTATATTCTCGTTTCTCAGGAAGCCCGAGCGAACTGAAGAACGGGAGGAAGCGATGTCGAGAGTACAAATCGGCAGGGACGGCATCCGGATAGACGGGAGTAAGGTGCTTCCCATATGCGGGGAGTTCCACTACTGGAGGGTGGACCCCCGGTGGTGGGACGACATTTTGGGACGCCTCTTCAGGGGAGCCGAGATGGCCATGGTGGCCTCTTACATCCCCTGGAGCGTGCACGAACCGGTCCGGGGGGACTTCGACTTCACCGGGAGGCGCAATCCCAGGGCTAACCT
>DTXA01000508.1 GCA_012962735.1 Candidatus Latescibacterota bacterium | reverse complement strand
GTTTTGCTCTTTGTCCTCGGAATGTGCGTTGCAGAGATGCAGGTTTCAGTGGACGGGGGAAAGATAAAGGTCGTGATACCTCCAGAGAGGGATGCTTTAGAAAGCAAGGCTGACAGCCTCATAGAGGTGGGGGATTATTCCGGAGCTTTGGAGGTCTACAGGGAGCTTTACGAGGAGTTCGGTGACCTGGGATACCTCCTCCTCCAGGGGTATTGTTACAGGAAGGTGGGCAAGTTCGGAGAAGCCTTCAGGGCCTACGGGGATGTTCTCTCCCTTTCCGAGGGCAGATGGGATGTCTCCATCCCAGCTCTCTCCGGTATAGGAAGGACAGCTTTGGAGTCAGGGAACTACGGTAAGGGCATAGAGATATTGGAGGGCCACAGGGGAGAGCTTCCCGACAGCCTTATAGTCCTTTTGGGTGACATATATCTTAAGGCAGGGATGAGGCAGGAGGCGAGGCAGGCATATATCTATGCCCTCATGGACAGGATAGGGGTTTTCGAGGAAGGGGTTTTGATACCGGGCTGTTACGGGGTAGTTCCCGAGGAGAGGCGAAGGTTCGAGGAAGAAGCTTACTTGAAGGCCGGTGAACTTATCTTAGGCCTCGAGGAGATCTCCTCAGAGGAGCCGGAGGCTTCGTTGGTCCTGGGCGAGATGGCGTGGGAGGGAAGGGACTGGGAGGTGGCGTTGAGGTGGTATCAAATGGCGTGGAAGGCCTTGGGTGACCCGATGGCCGAGCTTCAGGTGGCAAAGGCCCTGGTTATGCTCGGGAGGAATGAAGAGGCTTTGGAGGTCCTCAGGGGCCTCGAGCTTGAGGGGCCTGGGGAGATGATAGAGCTTTCAGGGACTTTCTGGCTTGCGGGGGACGTCCAGGGGGCAGGTCAGGTGCTCGATGAGATCGTGGAAAAGTATCCCCAAAGCCCGGATGCATGTGAAGCCATGTTCAGGCTCGAGGTCATGGAAAGACTGAAGGCTGTAAGATAACATCGGATAGGGAACATCGGTAATGGGGAAGGCCTTAAGCCTTCCCTTTTTTGTCGTCATTGTGTATCTTAAGCGACAAATCCGGGGAAGGAGAGATGGTCGTTCGAACTGCTATAGAGAAGCCGGTCTCCCCTGAGCAGGATTACATCGTTAAGGAAAGTTTGAAGATGGCGGGGTTCCATCCGAGGCCCTTCGAAAGGGGAGGGATAGTGGTTCTCTACGGGGAGGAGCCCGGAGGCAGGGAGCTTGCGAGGTCCGGCTTTACAGTCGTGTCGGTGTTCCGGGACAGGGATCTCTACGAGCTTCCCGCTTCCGGGCATCCCCGCATTTTGGGCGGAATTCCGTTCTGGGGGAGGATGGAGTCAGGAGAGCTATGGGGGCCTGAAACCCTCGGGAGAGGTGCATATCTGCGGATGAAAGCCGATGTCTTCGGGAACCTGTTCCAACTTTTAGCCAGGCCCGAGGAGTGGGGTAGGGACCCGTTTCCCCCCGACAGGAGCTTCTTGGAGGGGTGGCTCGATCGCCCCATAGGGGATATGTACATACGGCTGTTGCGGGAGGCAGTGGGCCGAGCCTGTGAGGTGGCAGGAAGGCCTTATATCTGGATGGACTTCTGGCCGAGGGGGGAGCCGTCTGCGGCCTTCCTCTCGCACGATGTGGACAGGGTGCGCAAGTGGACCCCAAAGAGGGTTGGTTACGAGTTGCTGCGGGCATTTCCCATGCCCAGAAGGGTTATGAAGGTCCTGCGCTCCCTTCGAGATTCCCGGGACCCCTACTGGAACTTCCCCGAGCTTATGGCAGTTGAGGAGGATGCCGGGGTGCGTTCGACTTTTTTCTTCGGGGTCGGGCGGTACGACCGGAGAGACCCCTCCTACGAGCTGTACCAAGTGGAGGGCGCGGTCCGGGAGTTATTGGAGGGAGGATGGGAGGTGGGCCTGCACGGGAGCATGGGTTCGTACAAGGATGCGGGGAGGCTGAGGGAGGAAAGGGATAAATTAGGGGCGTTGGCCGGAGAGGTTCAGGGCATCCGTCAGCACTACCTGAGGTTGGCGGTCCCGGAGACCTGGCGGGCTCAGGAGGAGGCCGGTTTCCTGTACGACGCAACCTTGGGGTACTCCCGGAAGGAGGGGTTCAGGGCGGGGACCTCCCTGCCATTTTTCCCCTTCGACCCCGAACAGGGGGAGGCCATGGACATCTTAGCTGTCCCCTTGGGCATTATGGACACCACCCTTACGACCTTCCGGAATTACGGCCGAAGGGAAGCTTTCGAGGTGGTAGGGCACTTCATAGAGGAGGTCGGCCGCTTCGGAGGGGTCTTCTCGCTCTTGGTCCACCAGAGGGCTTTAGACGGGGAGGAGTTCCCGTATGTGGGCCCCCTTTATCTAAAGGTATTGCTTGAGCTTAAGGATCGAGGAGCTTATGTGGCTAAGGGGATGGATCTGGCCGGATGGTGGAGGGCCAGGGCGGGATTGGAGGCCGAGGAGCGGAGGGAAGGAGAGGGATGGTGTTGGCGGATAGAGGCCCGGGAAGCCCTTCCCGGGCTTTCGCTCAGGTTAGGGCCGGGCCTTTGGGAGGTGCGGGGGGAGGGCGTCCAGATCAGGGCATCCCAGGACGGGGATGGGATCTGGGTCAGGGTCGGCCCGGTCCAGGCTGGGGGGGTCTTCTCCCTGTACGCCCGGAGGGTGGGATGAGGGTCTGGATAACGATGTTCGACGACCCGTACGACGATGCGAGGGTGGTCCGGGAGGTCGAGGCACTCAGGGAGATGGGGTTGGAGGTCGGGATACTCCACGGCCTCTTCGACGACTGCCCTAGGAGACGCAAGTACGCGGGGGCGGGCCTGGTGCCCGTGCCCTTAGGCAGGAGGCGGAGGGGAAAGCTTCCCTTCCTCATCTTCTACCTGAAGGCCTTCCTGATCGTTGCAAGGCTTAAGGGGGAAGTCTTCCACTCCCAGGACGTGTACTCCCTCCCCGTGGCTTACCTCGGGGCCAAGATGTCCGGGGCCCGTCTGATTTACGATGTACACGAATACTACATCGGAACCCCTGCCCTGTCTGGCCGGCCCTTGGAGCGGACGATCTGGGGAGCAGTGGAGCGGACGTTCGTACGGAAGGCCGACTTTGTGATCACGGTATGCGACTCCATAGCGGATGTGCTCCGGAAACGGTATGGCATTCCCAGGCCCCGGGTGGTGCGCAACCTCCCCCGCTTCAGGCGTGCGCCACGAACGGACGCTTTGAGGAAGTGGCTCGGCATTCCGGACGAAGAGCCCATTTTGGTCTACCAGGGGGTGCTCCAGCGGGGCAGGGGGCTATTTGTAGCTATGGAGGCACTCAGAAGGCTGAAAAGAGGAGTGTTGGTATTCTTAGGGGACGGGGTGCTGCGGGATGAGGTGAGGGGATACGCCGTCCGGGCCGGGATAGAAGATCGGATCTTCCTGCCCGGATGGGTACCTTTGGAGAAGCTCCCCATTTATACAGCCTCTGCGGATATGGGTCTTTGTATGATAGAGAAGTTAGGATATAGCTACTACGTCTCCCTTCCCAATAAGCTTTTTCAGTACATGATGGCCGGGATTCCGGTTTTGGCCAGCGACTTCCCAGAGATAGGAAAAGTGGTAAGGGAGGCGGGTGTGGGACTTTTAGCCGATCCCTCCGATCCCGAGGACATAGCGGTGAAGGCCCAAATGCTATTAGAAGACAAAGACTTATGGGAGCAATGTTCGAAAAACGCTGAGAAGGCTGCCGAGGTTTACAACTGGGAGAGGGAGAAGGGGAGGCTGGTGGAGGTGTATCAGGTTGCCTGCAAATAGCAGGGATACTTTTTGGGGGAGCTCGACTGCAGATGGTTACAAATCCTTGACAAGCTATGGGGAAGATGTTATCTTTCTAAGCACAAGTAACAGAAATGCTGAGATATAACGAGGTGCCCGGCGATAAATCATGGCCAAGGAAAAGACAGTGTACGTATGCCAGGCATGCGGGGCTCGTTCTCCCCGGTGGTTCGGCAGGTGTCCGGAGTGCGGGGAGTGGAACACCTGTGTAGAGGAAGTAGTGCGGAAGGAAAAGCCCGGACGTGTGGGAGACCTCCCCGTATCCGAGGTGGTGCCTATAACGCAGATCCCGCCCTCCCAGGTCCCCAGGAGGGCCACGGGCATCGGGGAGCTGGACAGGGCGTTGGGTGGTGGAATCGTGCCTGGGTCGGCGGTGCTAGTGGCCGGGGACCCGGGTATAGGTAAATCAACTCTTTTGCTGCAGGCGTCTGGTTCCCTGGCGTTTTCTGGGGAGCCGGTGTTGTACGTCTCGGGGGAGGAGTCGGCCCAGCAGGTGAGGCTCAGGGCCGAGAGGATAGGGGCTCTGAGCGAGGAACTCTGGCTTTTGGCGGAGACAAACGTCGAGGCTGTGTTAGCTCAGATGGAGAAGATATCACCGACTTTGGCCGTTGTGGACTCGGTCCAGACCCTGTTCGCCCCCGAGCTGGACGGAGCGCCGGGGGGTGTGAGCCAGGTGCGGGAGTGCGCAGCCCGTCTGGTGGGCTTCGCCAAGCGCACCGGCACGGCGGTTTTCCTAATAGGGCACGTGACCAAGGAGGGGACCATTGCAGGTCCCAGGCTCTTGGAGCATATGGTAGACACGGTGCTGGCTTTGGAGGGGGACCGGCACCACGCATACCGAGTCCTGAGGGCCGTTAAGAACCGCTTCGGTTCCACTAACGAGGTGGGGCTTTTCGAGATGCGGGAGAGAGGGATGGCGGAGGTCCTAAACCCCTCGGAGATATTCCTCCCCGAACGGGCCGAGGTCCCACCGGGTTCGGCCGTGGCCTGCACTATGGAAGGGACGAGGCCCATCTTGGTAGAGATACAGGCCCTCGTGGCCCCGACCGCTTTCGGGTATCCTCAGAGGTCCACCACCGGGATAGACGGCAGGAGGCTGGCAATGCTTCTGGCCGTCTTGGAGAAGCGTATAGGGCTTAGGCTTGGGGACCAGGATGTGTTCTGTAACGCCGCCGGGGGTGTGCGCATAGAGGAGCCGGCCGCCGACTTAGCGGTGGCCTTGGCAGTTGCCTCGAGCTTCCGGGACCGGCCCATCCCCTCCCGCACGGTGGCCATAGGGGAGGTAGGGCTCGGCGGGGAGGTAAGGCCGGTTGGGCACATCGCTCAGAGGCTCTCGGAGGCCCAGAAGCTGGGGTTTGAAAGGTGCCTTTTGGCCAAGGGAAACCTCAAGGGCCTGAGCCGGACGGGGGGGATGTGGGTGATAGGCGTAGAGAGATTGGATGCGGCCATAGTAGAGGCGATGAGAAGTTAAAAGTTCTCCGCTTCTCCGATACTTTTTGGGGACCCCTGAGTTACAGACTTTAATTCGCCCGTTCAAAATACGTGAGGAGTGTGAGATGGTTGTAAGGCGTATAGGCTTGCTTACCAGCGGTGGGGACTGCCCTGGCTTGAACGCCGTCATACGGGCGGTGATCAAGACAGCAGTGAACGAGCACAGTATAGAGGTCGTAGGCATTGAGGACGGTTACGAAGGCCTCATACTGCGCCGGACGAGAAAGCTGGGCTTGGAAGACGCCTCGGGCATCTTGACCATAGGGGGCACTATACTCGGCACCTCCAACCGGGCAAATCCCTTCGGATATCCGACCGAGCGGGATGGGGAGGTCGTCTTCAAGGACCGCTCGGACGAAGTGGTGTCATATATCGGAGAGCTGGGGTTGGACGCTTTGGTCTGCGTGGGGGGGGACGGGACTCTGACCATAGCCCATAGGCTTTTTCGGGAGAAGGGGATTCCGGTCGTGGGGGTGCCCAAGACCATAGACAACGACCTATACGGCACCGACCAGACCTTCGGGTTCGATTCGGCCCTGTCTACAGCCACCGAGGCCGTGGACAAGCTCCACACAACAGCCCAGTCCCATCACAGGGTTATGGTGATAGAGGTGATGGGCCGCAACGCCGGATGGCTCGCCCTCGGGGCCGGCCTGGCCGGAGGGGGGGATGTGATACTCATCCCCGAGGTCCCGTTCCGGGTGGAGGCGGTCTGCGAGGTGGTGGAAGAGCGGGTGAGGAGGGGAAAGAGGTTCAGCATAGTCGTGGTCTCAGAGGGAGCGTATCCTCAGGGGGGGGAGCCGTTCGTGCGTCGGAGGGTGGCGGACAGCATGGAGTCCGCCCGCCTCGGGGGTGTCGGGGAGTGGGTAGGCCAGGAAGTTGAGCGGCTTACCGGGATGGAGACGAGGGTCACGACCTTAGGCCACCTCCAACGGGGTGGGACGCCCACGCCCTTCGACCGCATCTTGGCCACGAGGTTCGGAAGGGAGGCGGTGAAGCTCATCGCAAGCGGAAACTTCGACCGAATGGCCGCGCTCCACGGGACCGAGATCACATCTGTTCCCTTGGACGAGGTGGCGGGCCGCCAGCGGAGGGTGCCTTTGGATTCACACTGGATCGCCTGTGCGCGCTCGTTGGGTGTGGGGTTGGGGGAGTAGGGGAAACAGATATGTAATGTACATTTTGTAAATGTCTTCAGGGACAGAGATATGTTCGCCTTAGTCTACCATTCGGATTACCTCCTGCATAGACCCCTGGATTCCCATCCTGAGTCCCCTGAACGGTTGAAGCGGATAGTGGAGGGGCTCAAAGAGGCAGGGCTCTGGGAGAGAGCCCTCCATCTAGAGCCCCGTCCGGTTTCTGAGGAGGAGCTGGCCTGGGTACACACCCCCGAGTACATCCGACAGGTAGCATCTGCCTGGGGGGAGGGAAGGAGGTGGCTCGATCCGGACACCTACATCTGTTCCAGTTCCTACGATGTGGCCCGGTTGGCGGCGGGAGGTATCTTCCAAGCGATAGATGCGGTATGTTCGAGGGATGCGAAGGCCGCCTTCTGTCTCGTCCGTCCGCCCGGACACCACGCTGAGCCAGACAGGGCGATGGGCTTCTGCCTTTTCAACAACGTGGCCCTGGGTGCCAGGTACGCCCAGCAGGAGCACGGGGTGGGGAAGGTGCTGGTGGTGGACTGGGACCTCCACCACGGCAACGGAACCCAGGCGGCGTTCTGGGAGGACCCGTCGGTGTTCTACTTCAGCGTGCACCTTTTCCCGTACTATCCCGGAACTGGAAGGGCGGACGAACGGGGAGGAGGCCTGGGCGAGGGATATACCCTCAACGTCCCCCTGCCTTGGGGCAGCGACGACGAGACCTACCAGAGGGTTTTTCGGGAGCGGCTCCTCCCTGAGGCCGAGAGGTTCCGGCCGGAGCTGGTGATGATCTCAGCCGGGTTCGACCCCCATCGGGCGGACCCGCTCTCCGGGATGAGGGTGACCGAGGAGGGGTTCAGGAGGATGACGCAGTTGGTCTCGGAGGTGGCAAGGGAGCACACAGGAGGGAGGGTGGTTTCGGTATTGGAGGGGGGGTACCACCTGAGGGCTTTGCCGAGCTCAGTCGTCGCCCATTTGGAGGTCCTCATGGGGGAAATATGCTCCTGATAGACCTGAGCCATCCGGTGGAGATGGGAATACCAAATAGGCCCGGAGAGGTTTTCCGGGCTGGATTTGAAGGGAAAGGCCGTCTTAGTTGCACGGGATGGGATAAGTACTAGAAGAAGCTGGAATACGAGGACCATCCATTTCTCACAGAGGTGACCACTAAGTTTCTGCAAGACATTGGCATAAGGATCTCGGGGATAGATGCGCTTTCGGTCGACGATCTGGGGGACCTGTCCAGGCCGGTGCACAGGATTTTGTCCCGGGCGGGGATCTCCACAGTTGAGAACCTAACAAAGCTGGACCGACTGATAGGCGTTTCCCGTGCGGACTTTCGCCTTACTGCAGGAGGGGGAGCAACAGCCCTAAGAGGAGGGAGAGCGGAAGGACGGCTAAGGTGGTGGCTATCCAGCAGGCGTTGGCCAGGTCCCTGTCGAGGTCGAACAGGTGGGCCAACACCAGTGCATTGAGCGCCACAGGCATAGCTGCTTCGACGAGGACAACCTTTAGGGCCGTCCCTTCCAGGCCGAGCAATGTGCCGATGCCCAAGCCGAGGGGTGGGCTGAGCCCGAACTTGAGGAGGCTCACCGAGAGGGCCTCCTTCCGGTATTGTAGGACCGAGCGGAGGCGCAGGCTCAGGCCTATGGCGAAGGCGTAGGATGCCGAGGTGATGGGCACAAGGATTCGGTTTACACCGGTGAGGACATCGGGTCGAGGAGGGCCCCAAAGGTTCAGCAGGAACCCGACCCCCACGGCCGCGGGCAGGACCAAGTTCAGGACGTTCAGATGTCCTCCCTGGGCGTCCGGGCCCCGGTAGCGCCTGCCTATGGAGAACCCCACTGTTACGAAGAGGGGCATAAAGGAGAGCATATAGAGCACGGAAAGACCAAGCCCCTCTTCGCCTAAGAAGAGCAAACAGAGGAACCCTCCCAAGGTTAGGCCGATGTTGGAGAATATCACGGCCGCTAAGTAGCTTCCCCTCTGGGAGGGGGCGTGGGCGTGCCAACAGGAGAGCCCCCAGGCCGGGGGAAGGAGGGAGAGGCTGAGGCCTACAGCGGTTAAAGGAAGGGCGATGGCCTCCCGAGGGAAGGTGAGCCCCCAAAATGTGATGGCGATGGCCACGGGCTGTATGGTCCAGGTGGCCAGACGCACCAGAGATGTGCTTAAGGTCTCTGGGACCTTACCGGCCCGTTTAAGCAGGTACCCGGCCACCAGGGGGAGATATATGGTCCCGGAGAGGACGAAGGAGCGGGAGAGCATAGGGATGGCCATTTCAAAGTGGATAATCCTTTAAAATATAGCCAAATCCCTTCCAAGACACAACAGGGAGGTCGTGGTGAAGCTGATGCTTATAGCTCCTACCTGGGAGGAGGCACATCGGCGCAAGATGAAGGGTAAGGCCTTCCGTCTCCCCCAGTTGGCCCTCCCGCTCATAGCGGCCCTGACCCCGGAGTGGGAGGTGAGCTTGGTGGACGAGAACGTGGAGGACGTGGACTTCGAGGCGGATGTGGATTTAGTGGGGATCACTACCATGACCGCCACCGCCCTCAGGGCCTATACCATAGCGGATAGGTTCCGGGCCCGGGGGGTGAAGGTGGTGATGGGGGGGATACACGTATCGGCCCTGCCCCACGAAGCCCTGCAACACGCGGACGCGGTGGTGGTGGGCGAGGCGGAGGGATGTTGGCACAGGGTATTGGAGGACTTCAAACGGGGTCAGATGAGGGGAATATATCGCTCGGAGCGGCTTCCAGATATGGCTGGACAGCCCCTGCCCAGGAGGGACCTGTTGAACGAAAAGGCTTACATCATCACGAGCGTGCTCCAGGTCGCCCGGGGATGTCCGTTCGGATGTTCCTTCTGTGCGGTGAGCTATTTCTTCGGAAGGCGATACCGCATGCGGCCGGTTCGGGAGGTCATAGCCGAGATCCGATCTATGCAGGCCAAGTTCGTAGGATTTTTAGACGATAACATCGTCGGAGACCACCGATACGCAAAGGAACTCTTCCAAGCCCTCATCCCGGAGCGTATAATCTGGGTAGGCCAGGCCTCCTCCACCATAGCCCGGGACGACGAACTCCTCCGGCTTGCGGAGAAGAGCGGGTGCAAGGGGCTCTTCATAGGGTTCGAGTCGCTTTCGGACGAGAGCTTAGGGGAGGTGGGGAAGAGGTTCAACCGTGTCCAGGAGTATCGGGAGGTCATCCAAAAGCTCCACGACCACGGAATAGCCGTGGAGGGGGCGTTTATATTTGGTTTCGACCACGACGACCCAGGGGTCTTCGAGCGCACCCTGGAGTTCGCCAAGAAGAGCAAGCTGGATCTGGCCCAGTTCGGGATCCTCACGCCCCTTCCGGGCACTCCCCTGAGGGCGAAGCTCGAGTGGGAGGGGAGGATCATCTCGAACGACTGGGCCAAGTATAACATCGGCCATGCGGTATTCCGGCCCAAGCAGATGACCCCGGAACAGCTGGAGGAGGGGATGCAGTGGGCCTGGAGGGAGTTCTATTCGTTACCTTCCATTTTCCTGCGCCTTATGCGGCTGGGCCGCAGGATGCCCCTCACCTTTCTCCCTCTCTTCATCATCAACGCCAGCTACCACAAAATGGTCTACGACGCATACGGGAGGAGAGGATGGGACAGGACCGTATCGGGATCGGGATCATTGGGCTCGGTGTAGGATTGTGGCACTTGGAGGAGTTCCAGAAGGTCCCGGAGGCCGAGGTCGTAGCCCTATGCGATCTGGACGAGGCCAAGCTCATGGATGCGGGCCGGAAGTATGGGGTCTCCCGGCTGTATACCGACTACCGCGAGCTGGTGGATGACCCCCGGGTGGACGTTGTGAGTATCTGCCTTCCCAATTACCTGCACGCTTCGGCAGCTATAGCCGCCCTAGAGGCTGGCAAACATGTGCTCGTGGAGAAGCCCTTGGCGAGGACGCCCGAGGAGGCTCGGAAGATAATCACCGCCAGGAACCGGTCCGGGAAGAAAGCTATGGTCGCTATGAAGTTCCGTTTCCTGCCCGAGGCAGCGTACATAAGGAGGCTCTGGGAGGAAGGCGTGTTCGGGGAGGTGTACTACGGGTTCAACAGCTACATAAGGCCGGCGGGGAAGGGAATCCCCAGGGCATGGTTCTACCGGAGGGAGCTTTCAGGAGGGGGCGCGTTGATAGACAACGGCGTACATCTTTTGGACATAACCTGGTACCTTATGGGCTGCCCGAAGCCGGTGGAGGCCTTCGGTGCCACGTATGCGGAGTTCGGACCGAGGGGGAAGGGAGGGGTGCCCCCTGAGGATGCGGGGGCGTTCGACGTGGACGACTTCGCTTGTGGGATGGTTCGGTTCGAAGGAGGTGCCTCAGTGCTCATAGAGAACGGCTGGGCCGCGCATATCGATCGGGGAGTTATAGCGGCCCGGATATTCGGGACCAAGGGCGGGGCCTCGGTTTGGCCGTTTTACATAGTAAGGGAGCGGGAGGGGGAGAGTGAGGTGCCGGACATGACGGACTTCTCCTTTCCCAGCCAATTCCAGCACTTCGTGGACTGCGTGTTGAAGGATCGGGAGCCCCTTTCTCCCTTAGAGGACGGGGTTGTAGTGTTGGAGATGCTGACAGCCCTGTACAGATCCGCGGAGGAGGGCTGTTCGGTTCCCATCTGTGGATAACTTTTGAAATTATCCACAAAGTTATCCACATCTCCCCCTTCATCGACTTTTCAGTATGATCAATAAAAATTGAAACTTAGAAGACTATAACGAAAAGTTATCCACAGGGGGTGCAAAGTGTGTGGATAATTTTGTGGAAAAATTGGGGCTCTGGTTGGCCGTCCTTTGGGCACTGCCAGCACAGGGAGCCACGTACACCGATTCGGTGCGCTACTTAGCCGAACAGGTGGTCGTGGAGGGAAAAAGGGTGGAACTGGTCGGAGGTGCCCGGATGTGGTATCGGGACATGGCCCTCTCGGCCGGGAAGATCACGCTGTTTATGGACCGGGACCTCTTGGTCGCAGAGGGACTGAAGGACTCTTCGGGGAGGACCGTGCAGACGCCCATATTGCACCAGGGAGGGGAGAAATTGGAGGGAGTCCGGATGGTGTATAACTTCCGGACCGGCAGGGGAGCTGTGTGGCAGGGGAAGACCCAGTTCGAGAAGGGGGTGTATTGGGGCCAAAAGGTGGTGCGTTCGGAGGACGGGGTGTTATATGTACAGGGGGGAGTGTACACCACCTGCGACCTGGCCCATCCCCACTACCATTTCTACAGCCCGAGGATGAAGGTGACCCTGGACGATAAGGTGGTGGCCCGTCCGGTGATCTTCTACCTGGGCGAGGTGCCCATCCTGCGCCTGCCCTTTATGGTCTTCCCCATCCGCAAGGGACGGCATTCGGGTTGGCTGAGGCCCCAATACGGGAGCACGAGCCGGGAGGGTCGCTACATCCGAAACATAGGATATTACTTCGCGCCGAGCGATTACTGGGACATCGTGCTCCGGGCGGATATGTACGAACGGGTGGGGTTGGTATTGACCTCGAGGTTACGGTACGCCCTCAGGTACAGGTTCAGGGGGAGCATAGGGGGGTCCTGGAAGTGGGAGCGGGGGGGTAGGCGGTGGGACCTCGAGCTCCGACACACCCAGACTCCCCGCCCTAAGCTCCGGCTGGAGGTGGACGGGCACTTTGTGAGCGACCGGGAGTATCTCAGGGATGTGCGCTTCGATCCGGTCCTGCGGATGCGGCGAACCCTGCGCTCCACAGCGACCTTGACCCGAAACTGGAGGGGAGGAGGAGGGCTTTCCCTCGTACTCCAGCAGATACAGTACCTGGACAGGAACGAGGACAGGTATAGCCTCCCCAGGATGTCCCTCTCCTTGCCCCAGTATGCCTTAGGTGGAAAGAAGCTTTACTTCCGGCCCTCCCTCCGGGCGGGGTATACTGTGACCCAGTCAGGGGGAAGATGGAGCCACGACGCCGAGCTTTCGGGGAACTCCGGTCTCTCCGGGAACCTCAGGTGGGGGTGGGCCCGGCTATCCTCCTCCCTGAGGACGGGGGGACGGGCACGGTGGGACGATGGAACTTTCTCCCACAGGGAGGAGCTTTCGGGAAGCTTCGGGGTCCGGACCATCCTTTATGGCCTCTTCCCGGTGACCTGGGGGTCCATCCAGGCCGCCCGGCATGTGCTTCAGCCCTCGCTTTTCCTGAGGGGGTCTCGGTCCTGGGAGGACGGCAGGCCTTCTTCCTGGAAGGCCAGTATGTCAGGTTCCCTTAATAGCATCCTCCAGGTGAAGTGGGGACGGGGCAAAAGGCCCAAGAAGTTGGACCTGTTCAACGTGAGCTTCTCATCTGGATGCGACTTGAGCCCGAAGGCATCCCGGAGGCTCTCGGACCTGCGCACGTCGGTGAGGAGCTCTCCGTTCCGATCCTTCGACCTGAGGGCGGACCTCCGACACAGCTTCTACCGGAATGGGAAGCTTTCCCGACCCCATCTGCGGGATTTCTCGCTGACCGCTTCGCTGAGGATGTCAGGAAAGGGGAAACCCGTCCCCAGACCGGGGTCTTCGTGGGTGCCGGGAGTGGAGACCGCAGGAGTCGGGCCCTGGGGGCTGGTACTTTCGGGGTATTACCGCCGGGAGGTTGGAGGGACCGGTCGTACCTTCTGGGTTCGTGGGTCCGCCCAAGTCCAGCCCACCTCCCGCTGGAGGGTGCGGTATTCCTTCAACTACGATCTGGGTAAGGGGCAAATGGTGGCCCAGGAGATCTACGTATACCGGGACTTGCACTGTTGGGAAGCTATCTTTCAGTGGTCTCCTTCCGGGATGCGGCGGGGGTACTATTTCGTGCTCCGGATCAAGGAACTTCCGGAGATCAAAATCGAACGCAGGAAAGGGGTATGGTGATGTACAAAGGACAAAACGTACTGTTGGTGTATCCGGAATACCCGGATACCTTCTGGAGCTTCAAGCATGCTCTTAAGTTCGTCTCCAAGAAGGCGACCTTCCCGCCGTTGGGCCTGCTGACGGTGGCGGCTATGCTCCCGAAGGGTTGGGAGAAACCTATTTTAGTTATATTGGAATGTGACCAATTAGCATGGGC
>DTXA01000507.1 GCA_012962735.1 Candidatus Latescibacterota bacterium | reverse complement strand
TCTTGGTTACGTGCTCATGGACGGGAGGGGAAAGATAGTCGCCCAGGACCCCCTCGGCCACGCCCAGACCCTTATGACCGGTAACTACCGGCCAGACCTTTCGGGGCTTGAGACTTGGGTCTGCACCAGGTGGGGGAACTACGGCATCAGGGCCTTGTATAGCAGCAGAGGGGAGAGGCTGTTCACGTTTCAGCCCGATTACGGGGAGAATGCAGGTCCTCCGGTCAACTGGTCGGGGGACGGGGAGGAGCTGGCACTTCACTGGACCAGCCCCCGGTGTTTCGGGCTCTTCGATGCATACGGCAGGAAGGTCGTGGAGATACCGGATATAGATCCCACAGACGGCTGGGTTGCCAGGGCCCAGGACCTTGTAAGCGATCCCAGGGACGAGCTTATATTCTGGAACGAAAGAACAATACGCATCTACACACAGGAGAGCCCGTTCCCAGGAGGGCGCATATATGCCCCTATAAGGCGGTGGCACCAGCAAAGCGGAGGATATCTTTCGGAACCCGCATGGGCGGAATATTGAGGGGGTGGACCGTATGCCGGAGCTGAAGCGCTTTGGGGAGGAAGGTGCAGTATGAGCTCTCACAAGTTTCACCTTAGGGCCCTTGCGTTCGCTTTTGTGTTGGGCTTTGCGCTCCCGACATGGGGGCAATATTTCCTGCCCTCCAGGGGGTTCGGGCAGAACAAGGTAAGATACCGCAAGTTCCAGTGGTGGGCACTGAAGACCAAGTATGTGGAGGTGTACTACAACCCGGGGTACGAGGACTTAGCTAAGATAGCGGCTAAGATGGCCGAGGATGCGGTCGAGCGCATCCAAAAGGCCACAAGGCATGAGCTCTCGACCGTTGTGCCCTTGGTCCTCTACGAGACCCACTACCAATTCGAGCAGACCAACATAGTAGAGGAGATACTGCCCCCTGGGGTGGGGGGCTTCGCCGAGAGTCTGCGTTACAGGGTGGTGATCCCGTTCGACGGGAACTTGGACAACCTCCGGAGCGTGATCGCCCACGAGCTCACCCACATCTTCCAGTACGACATCCTGTACGGGGGCCCATTCAGGTCCCTCACAAACCGCATCAAACCCCCTCCCACCTGGCTTATGGAGGGGATGGCAGAGAACTTCGGGGAGGGGCTGACCGATTACGGGGAAGTCAAGGAAGGGATGGAGATAACAGGCGAGATGGTGCTGAGGGATGCGGTGCTTTCGGGGACCTTGATACCGTTGAAGGACTTAGATGACTTCAGCAGGCTTTCCAGAGTATATCTAGCTTACAAACAGAGCCAGTCCCTGGTGGAATACATCGCCCGGAGGTTCGGGACCTATAAGGTCGTCCAGATGCTCCGGAGGTGGAAGTTCCTGACGGATTCGAAGAGGCTCTTCAGAGAGGTGCTCGGGGTCGAAAGGGAGGAGCTCGAAAGGGATTGGAAGGCATACCTCTACAGAAAGTACTGGCCCCAGGTGAAGGGGAGGGAGTACGCCTACGAGTTCGCAAGGGAGGTCGGAAATCGGAGGGGCGGATATATGAGCCCGGCCTGGTCCTTGGGTGGGGAGATGTTGGCCGTGCTCTCGGCCAGGGAGGGGGCGCTCGAGATGGAGCTGGTGCGGGTGCGGGACGGGGAGGTGCTGCAGACGGTGACGAAGGGGTTGCGGGCGTATCAATACGAGGACCTGAGGTTTGGGGATAGAGTGCTGGCCTGGTCCTCGGACGGGAGGTGGCTGGCCTTCGTGGGCAAGCGCTCGGACAGGGATAGGGTCTTCGTATGGGACCTTTACCGGGGGGTTCTGGACCGCAGGTTGGACCCCGAGGGGCTGGAGGTGGTGACCTCCATAGCCTGGTCTCCGGACGGCAAAAGGATGGTAATTTCGGGCATCAAGGACGGCAAGCCCGGCGTGTTCCTGATGGACGTATCCTCGGGGAAGACCGAGGTGCTCACGAGAGGCCTGAACGATCAGGTGTTCCCAGCTTGGTCGCCCGATGGGAACACGGTGGCCTTCAGCACGAGGTACAAGGGGTCGTACGATCTCTGTCTGTACCGCCTTCCGGACGGAGAGGTAAGAAGGCTGGTCCTACCGGATAGCGACGAGCTGAACCCGTGTTGGTTTCCGGACGGAAGTAGGGTCCTGCTGGTGATGGGGGAGGAGGGGCGGTACAACCTGAAGGTGGTGGACCTGGAAGAGGAGAAGCTTTACGCCCTCACCAATATAGTAGGGGGTATCCAGGGCCCGGCCATCTCGCCCGACGGGGGGAGGATAGCTTTTACGGCCTACTTAGATGGGACGCGCAGGCTCTTCGTGATGGATGTGCCGGATTCCCTTGGGGAGGGGGAACCAGTACGCCTGGAGCTTTTGAGGGAGGGATGGGGGTGGGAGTACCGGAAGCTAACGCAGGAAGTTTCCTACCCCAAGTATCCGTATAAGGGCGACTTCACCTTAGAGTACGCCGCAACCCAGTTCGTGGTCAGCGGGTCTTTCTTCGAGGCATATGCGATGCTCTCGGCCAGCGACCTTTTCGGGAACCACCGGACCTTCTTCCTCACGGACTACACCTCCTTCTCCCAGAACATCTCCGACCTCAACTTCCTGTTCCTGTATCGGTACTCGGGATGGAGGATGCCCTTCATCTTCGGGGTGTTGCACTGGAGGGAGCCTTTTTACCTTTTAGGGGACGATGGGTACTACCACATCGCCTACGACCGGCAGTTCGGCCTGGCGGCCTTCAGCGCCTATCCCTTGGACCGTTACCGCAGGATAGAGCTGGGCTACTACGAGCTGCACATCTCCAGGGAGGCGCCGTACAGCCCCTCAAAGGAGTTCTACGCCCGCATCCGGCTGCCCTCCCTGGCCTACGTGCACGATACCGTCGTATGGGGCCCTCTGGGCCCCATGCGGGGGAGCAGGTTTTACGCCTTCGGGGGGAGGACTTTGGTCTCGCTGGAGGGGGACTGGAACTTCTCTTATCTGGACGGGGACTGGAGGGGGTACCGGCTCTTGTGGGGGAATTCGGTTCTGGCGGCCAGACTTAAGGCGGTGGGATCCTTCGGCCCGGATGAATTAGAGCACTTTTTGGGAGGGCCTTCATTTTTCAGCTATGGGTACGAGCTGAGCGTAGGGCCTCTACGGGGGTACGACCCCTGGGCGCTTACGGGGACCAAGGTGGCCCTGGCGAACCTGGAGTACAGGACAGTGTTCATCAGACAACTTGTGTTCGGGTGGCCGACGACCTGGTCCCTGGGGTACATAGGAGGGCATGTCTTTTTGGACGCCGGCTTGGCCTGGAGCGAGGGTCAGAACCCAAGGTTGGTGCGGGAGGGGAGGTTGGAGGCCCTGCGATGTGGGGTGGGGTTCGGGTTGAGGATGTGGGTCGGCTTCATCCCCCTGACGGTCGAGTTCGCAAAGCAGACCGATCTTCAGAGGTTCTTGGCTCCCCGCAAGGGATTCCGGGTGCACGTGAGCTTAGGGTGGGGGTTTTAGGACAGTATCCCCTCCGGAAGCCAAACCTCCCCGAAGAGCACGCCGCCTACCTCGATGTCCTCCCCTAAGGGGGTCCACACCACAAGCACTCCCCTGGGGTCGACCTCGTATACCGCTCCTAAGGCCCGATCCTTCCCCTCACGGTCCCTCAGAGATACAATTCTGCCCTTCTGGCGGTCCCCGGCCTCAGCTAAGCGCTCGGGGGAGAGGTGGTATATCCCCACCTCCCGCCAGCGTATGGAGAGGAGCCGGGCTTCTCGAAAGTACTTCCTGAACCGCTCCTCCCGGTAGGTATATCGCATCTCCCAGGTCTTGGAGCGGACCTCCGGCGGGGTCTGGAATTTGAGCACCTGAGGGCGGCGTATCCCCTTCCAGAGGTTCAGGATGGGTTCCAGCTCCCGCCCTTTTTGTATCCCCACCACAAGGTCAGGGTCCAGCACATCCACCTTCGTGGACTTCAGTATCCTCCCCACATCCCCCCAGATGAGCCCGGTGGTGTCCACGAGCACCTTGTCGCAGAAGCTCCGGGCCTCGTCGCACAGGAGCTTGGTGCCCACCACGGTGGGCAGGAGGTGACCCTGGGGGGAGAGGGCCCCCACGAAGTATATCCCCCGCACCTCCACCCCATCCCAGTCCTCGACGTCCGGTGGCATTATCCCCCATCCCACTGTGGTAGGAGGGCCGAGATGGGACTGGCCTACATCCGAGTCCACCACTCCTATGGTGTAGGACTTGGAGAGTTCCTTGGCCAGCTCCCATACAAGCGTGGTCTTGCCGGTGTCCACCCCCCCCAGAAACACGATGACGCGACAGGATGGATCTTCTGCCTTCCTGCGGAGCGACTTCGGGATCATACGATATCCTTTCTCTACAGGTTTATGAAAGTTCGTCTCCTAAGTGTGGTCCGTAAAAAGTGGTCTATCTCGGATAGGGTATAAGGGGGTACGGCCCCCTTCCGGGTGGCCACAAACCCCCCCAAACCGTTTGCCAAATCGGCCGTCTCCCGCAGAGATTTCCCCTCCAAAAACCCGACCACCAGGCCTGCGGCGAAGGCGTCCCCGGAGCCAGTGGTGTCCACAGGTGCGATATCGAAGGCCGGTGAGGCCAGGACCTCCTGCGGAGTCGCCAGCACGCAACCCCTCTCCCCTAAGGTAAGGGCGACGAGCCTTACATGGAATTCTCCCATCAACCTCCCGAGGAACCCCTCGGTGCCCTCGTCCGGAAGTCCCAGAAGTTCCCTCATACGCTCCAGTTCGTCGTCGTTGAGCTTCAAAATATCGGCGACTTTCAAAGACTCCCGCACGACCTCCCGGGTTTTCGGGTCCCAACTGCGCAGGTTGACGTCGAAGACCTTCAAGGCCTTACGGGCGTCCCCTAAAAACCTCCAGATGGCCTCCCGTGTCCTCTGGTTCCGCTGGGACAGGGAGCCGAAGAGGACCGCGTCTGCCTTTTCGGCCAGAGTCCTCAGGCCCTCGGTGTATTCCAGGTAGTCGTAGGCCACCTGGGGAGTGATCGAGAACGTGGGCCTGCCCTGAACATCCAGGGAGACCATGACGGTGCCGGTCGGGTGCTCCCCGTCCACCTGGATGTACTCGATAGGGGAACCCATCCTCCCCAGTGAGTCCAGTATCTCCTGTCCGAGTCCGTCCCGGCCCACCCTGCTGACCACAATCCCATCGTGGCCAAGCTGCCTTACATGCAGGGCGAAGTTAGCAGGTGCCCCGCCGAGACGTTTGTCCCCATCGTACACGTCCCAAAGGACCTCTCCGATTCCTACTATAGTGAGCATATCTCCTCCACTTTGCTCAGATACTTCTTGGAGACCCCTTAGACCCATATTTCGCTTATTTTGTCGTAACATTTGGGCCCTTGCAACCCTATAATAAAGTGCCTTACAAAAATGAGCGAAACATGCCCTTAGATGTTCTGAAACGAGAGATCATTCCTCGGAGATACATATATGGTCCACGAAGAGTTCCTCCCCAGAGACCAATTCCACATCCGCGGACCCACAGGCCCCACACCTGAAGATCGGCAGGTCCAGGCAGCACTCTTCCCCACAGGAGGCGCACCGGACTTTTACGGGGACTTCCTCTATCTCCAACCGGGCCCCCTGCAAAGGCGTACCTCGGGCGAGGTGTTCGAAATAGAAGGCCAAGGATTCCGGCACGATAGCGTGGAGCATCCCAGTCTTCACGTGGACCGAGGCCACCCGGCCTCCGGGGGGGATGTGGGCCTGTGCGATCCGGAGGATGGCCTCAGCGATCCCCAGCTCATGCATACCGCCACACCTCCCTCTACTCCATCATGTCCACCTCTGAGCAGGTTAGACGGTCGCACGGTTTGGAGTTTATTTAGTTACGCAGGCTGGTCAGAGGAGCTGGTATGCGTCCCTGGTGACGGACGAACCTGTGACTGCATCCGGCGTTACGGATATACATCACTGTCGTCCCGCCGAAAAGCCCTCCGAACACGACTTGTTCGCCGGCCTTTTTCCCAGGGACCGGTATGATCCGCACTGCTGTCGTCTTGTGGTTGACCACGCCTATCACTAGCTCATCGGCTATCAAAGCGGCGAGGGTTTCGGCATCCACGTCGCCCGGGACCGCGATCATGTCGAGTCCGACAGAACACACACTGGTCATGGCCTCAAGTTTTTCGAGCGTCAGATGTCCTGCGGCGACGGCTGCCGAAAGCCCAATGTCCTCCGATACCGGTATGAAGGCCCCCGAAAGGCCTCCGACAGCAGATGAGGCGAAAAGCCCCCCCTTCTTGACCGCGTCGGTCAGAAGGGCGAGGGCAGCCGTAGAACCCGGCGCGCCGATGGCCTCTATCCCCATAGTTTGCAGAATCTCGCCGACGCTGTCTCCTACCTTCGGACTCGGAGCCAGGGAGAGGTCGACTATGCCGAATTTGGCTCCGACTATATTCGCCAACTCCCGGCCGATCAGCTCGCCTATGCGCGTCAATCTGAAGGCCGTGGTTTTGATGACCTCGGCAATATCGCCCAGGCTCAGATTCGGGTTCATCTCCCTGCTTCTTTCTATGGCCCCTTTCACGACCCCCGGACCGCTCACGCCGACGTTGACCACGCACTCGGCTTCGCCGACACCGTTGAAGGCACCTGCCATGAACGGGTTATCCTCGGGGGCATTTGCGAACACGACGAACTTGGCACACCCGAAGCCGTCCCTTTCCGCCGTGCGGCATGCGAGCTCGAGCAACATCTGGCTCACAAGGAGGACGGCGTCCATATTGATGCCTGCGCCCGTGGAGGCAGCGTTGACCGAGGCACACACCCGTTCGGTTTCGGAGAGGGCCTCGGGAAGCGATCGAATCAACGTTTCGTCGTCCGGCGTCATCCCCTTATGGACCAGCGCCGTATAGCCGCCTATTAGGTCCACCCCTAGCTCGCTGGCAGCGTCGTCAAGCGCGTGGGCGACCTTCAGGAAGCCATCGTGGCCATGTCCGGCAGCGATTAGGCTGATGGGAGTGACGGCTATGCGCCGGTTCACGATGGGAACGCCGTATTTCGCCGTCAAAGTTTCACATGCATTCCGTAGCTTCCCGGCACGCGAAAGTATCCGTTCGTAAATACGTCGGCAGAGCTTCCCGACGTCCTCGGAGCGGCAATTCAGCAGACTGATCCCCATCGTTACCGTACGGACATCGAAGTTCTCCTCGTGGATCATGCGTATCGTGGCTAATATATCCTCGGTCCTCACCATCGAAGCCGCCTCTTATGTTATACACTTGGCATAGCAAGCGAGCGCAGGTCATGCGTCGCCCTGAACAAGTTCTCATGTTGGAAGTGTGCCGACATTCCGAAGGAGCGCCCCAGCTTCTCAAGCTCGTCTTTCAACTTGCGGGGATCAAGTTCCGGTGGCACCGAAAGCTCGAGCACTATCGTAAAACCTCCATCGCTTGTCCTGCCGTAAAGGTCTGTGATGTTGATGCCATGCGATGCGAGATAGGACGCCATGTGGTAGATGACACCAGGCCGATCTCGACCGAAAAGTGTTAAGATGAAATGGTCGTACGATGGAGGTGTGGCGCTCAAAGGTTCATCGGGTTTCCGTATGCGCACCGCGACCTCCAATTCATCAGGTGCGCCGGTGGCTTCGATCGCTTCCTTCACTACTTCACACGATGGGGAATGGAGGAGGGTGGCGCAGACTATGATGGTAAAGTACCCCCGCATCACTGTCTGGCTGAGCTCCTCTATGTTGCCGCCCATCTCGTAGATGGCCTTCCCGATACCGGCGACGATTCCAGGGCGATCGTGTGCCATAACTGTGATGATGTATTCCATTTTCTCCGCTCCACGTCCTTTATATCTTCACAAATTATCCCTCACGTACCTGACCGCATTTCTGAATATCCCCATACCGTCACCCTCTTCTTTCGGGCCCTCCCTGGTCCATCTGGGATGCTGGAGGCCATCTATGTGTCGTTCAGGGTGGGGCATAAGGCCGAATATCCTGCCCTTTGGGTCACAGATTCCGGCGATATTTCCCAGAGAACCGTTCGGGTTCCAGGGGTATCCTGAAAGTTCCCCTGAGGGGCTCGCATAGCGCAGAACGACCTGGGAGTTTTCCTCTATACTTCTTATCACCTCCTGAGGAGCGATAAACTTACCTTCGGCGTGCGCCACAGGCATGTAGAGCATTCCCTCCAGACCTTCTGTAAAGGCACACCTGTTTCCAGGTTCGACTTTGAGGTACACCCATCTGTCCTCGAACCTCCCTGAGTCGTTCCAGCCGAGTGTTGCCTCCTGGGCCCTTCCGTAGCCCTTTAGGGCCGGAAGGAAGCCCGCTTTAACCAAAACCTGAAATCCGTTGCAGATTCCTATAATAAGCTTTCCTTCCTCCACGAAACTTAGGAGCTCGTCCAAGAGCTTGTGCTTAAGTTCGTTGGCCAGTATCCTTCCTGCGGATATGTCATCCCCATATGTGAATCCTCCAGGGATTGCGAGGATATGATATTCTGCAAGGTCCTTCTCCTTGCGCACGAGCTCGTTTATGTGCACGAGCTCCGCCTCTGCTCCGGCCTTATGGAAAGCGTAAGCTGTCTCTGAGTCACAGTTGGTCCCTGCAGCCCTCAGCACCAGTACCCTGACTCTCATCAGGCCTCCCCCTACTTCCGATAAGAAGTATTATGTAAACTATGCTTCCTTCCTCCTAAAAAGGCCCCGTTTTTTCTTCAGCTCCCCTACCTCCCTTTCCAGTGCCTCTATCCTCCTCTTCATTCCCTCGAGCTCCTGGCGGAAGGTCCACAGCAGTTCCTCCCTAGCTTGAAGCCGGGCAACTTCCTTAAGCAGGGATTCGTACTTGTTCCGGTCCACCAGAAGCTTGTTGGCTGGTACAATTTTTTCCTGAATTCTTCCATATAAATTCCTAGGAAGCTCCTTTAAACTTTCGACCACAATAGCCCATTTGCCATTGATCATCTGAGCCCGAAGTATACCGTTTTTTATATATTTCTTGACAGTTTTCTCCGAAACCCCGAGCTCTAAACTGGCCTCTCTAACGGTTAAATATTCCTCCATTTTTCTCAAAAATTTC
>DTXA01000506.1 GCA_012962735.1 Candidatus Latescibacterota bacterium | reverse complement strand
AGGGGCGGGCGGGGGAAGGCCGGAGGACACAAGCACCTCTGGATACGCGTCGTCAAGTACGAGCCGAGCCGCTTCAGGAAGATAGGCTTCAGGCCCCGGGCTCGTGTGAGGGAGATCAGGACGATCAACGTGGGGCAGTTGGACGAGATCGCCTTCCATACGAGGGAGGCCGCTAAGGAGGGGGAGAGGATGGTCATCGACCTGGCGAAGCTAGGTTACGACAAGCTCTTAGGGAGGGGGGGCGTTCTGAACCCCTATGTCGTGAAGGTCCCCTCCTTTTCTGAGAGGGCAAGGGAGAAGGTGGAGGCTGCCGGGGGAGAGATAGTCGGGTTGAGCTAGATGGTCAGCTTTTTAGGGGCGTTCAAGCCGGTCGCACGCTTCATTCCCGAGGTCCAAATGCCTAAGCGTAGGGTACCCCTCGTCGAGAGGTTGGTGTGGACAGCCTCCGCCCTCGCCGCTTACCTCATCATGTGCGAGGTGCCCCTCTACGGGGTTATGGTCGGTCGCGATCCCTTTGAGGCAACGAGGGTGATATTTGCGTCGAGAAGGGGCACGCTCATGGAGCTGGGGATCATGCCCACGGTCAACGCGGGCCTCATCCTCCAGGTGCTAGCCGGGTCAGGCCTCATATCAGTCGACCTGTCCAGGTCCGAGGATAGGTCTCTTTTCTCGATAGCGATGAAGGTGCTGGCGTCGATCTTGACGATGGTCATGTCCCTCTCCTACATCATCGCCGGGACCTATGGCCCCCTTCCCTTTACCGCGGCGGCGATCGTGTTCGCCGAGCTTATGCTAACGGGCCTCGTGATCATCCTGCTGGACGAGTTGCTCCAGAAGGGATGGGGTTTCGGAAGCGGCATCAGCCTCTTCATCCTCGCCGGCGTCTGTAGGGAGATATGGTGGCAGTGCTTTGGGTTTGACCCACGGAGGGGCATCGCCGTCGGGGCCATCCTGGCGTTCCTCCAGTCCCTGACTGCCGGGGACGTGTGGTCCTCCATCTACAGGGGCGGGACCCTTCCCGACATGATCGGGCTTGCATCGACGGTCGTGGTTTTCCTGATCCTGGTCTATCTGAGCAACGTAAGGGCCGAGCTGCCGATCTCCCACGCGGGGATCAGGGGGGCCAGAGGGAGGTTCCCGATAAAGCTCCTCTACATATCGGTGATCCCGGTCATCTTTTCCTCCATGCTCTTCTTCAGCTACATAAACATAGTCTACCTCGTATGGACTCGGGTTACCCCCCACGACAGCTTTCTATGGGACGTGGTCGGCAGATTCGAGGAGGGGGGCATGGTGCCCAAGGCGGGCCTGGCCTACTACCTGTTCGCCCCGAGGTCCCTCACGGACGTCATGGCCCATCCCGTAAGGGCCTCCGTCTACGCCACCCTCATGGTGGTGTCATGCGCCATCTTCGCCAACCTGTGGATTCAGATAGGGGGGGTCGGGCCGGCCGACGTCGCCAGACAGCTGATCGACTCCGGGATGTTCTTCCCGGGCTTTCGCCGAGTGTACGGCATAGCAGAACGCGTGCTACAGCGTTACATACCAACGATCGCTTTGCTCGGCGGGATAATAGTCGGGGTCATAGCCGCGTTATCCGACTTCCTGGGCGTGTTTGGATCGGGCACCGGGATACTCTTGGCCGTGGAGATCGTCCATCAGTACCACAGGATCTTACAAAGGGAGAGGGCCATCGAGATGTACCCGGGCCTCGTTACGGTCCTGGGGAGGTAGATGGGGAGGCTCATAGTGATCACGGGGATCCCAGGCGTCGGGAAGACGACCGTGTGCGCCGAGTTGATGAGGCAGGCCAGGGGGAAGGGGATGAGCCTGCGCATAGTCAACTACGGGACGATCATGCTGGAGCAGCTAAGGAGGAGGCGTCCCGGGTGCCACAGGGACATGATCCGCAAGCTTCCCTTGGACGTCCAGCGGAGCCTGCAGGAGCGGACGGTTAAGGAGATCGTGGCGCAGGCCGGCGGTGTGGAGTACCTGTTGGTTGACACCCACGCCGTGGTTAAGACGCCGACGGGGTACCTTCCTGGGTTGCCGGTTCACGTCCTGAGGGGGCTACGACCCGACCTTCTCGTGCTCATCGAGGCTCTGCCTCGCGACATCGCCCAGAGAAGGGCGGCCGACGCAACGAGGATGAGGGACGTGGAGCCAGAGGACGGGATCCGGGAGGAGCTTGAGCTCTCCAGGGCCGCGGCGGTCACGTGCTCGACCGTCGTTGGGGTCCCCCTAAAGATAGTGATGAACAAGAGCGGTGGACAGGACGAGGCGGCGATGGAGATCCTCCGGGCACTCACGGGGTTGTAGATGACGTGGCTAGACTGGCTCCACGGCTTGCTTTCGCCCTTCCGTGACCCCCCGGTAGCTACCCTCTTCATCTTCATCGTCGGGATTCTGGT
>DTXA01000505.1 GCA_012962735.1 Candidatus Latescibacterota bacterium | reverse complement strand
GCTCACCTCCCTTCAACTCGAAGCTCACCCCCCTGAGCGCCTCCCTTCCCCCGTATCTGAAGCTCAGATCCTCGACCATCAGTCTCATCATCTCCCCCTCCTGATCAGCAGGTATAGGAAGAAGGGCACGCCGATCAGCGAGGTGGTTATTCCTATCGGTATCTCAGATGGGGATAGGATCAGCCTGGAGGCCGTATCGGCCGTCAGAAGCAACAGGGAGCCTGTGAGGGCGCTTGCGGGGAAGAGGAGGGAGTGTTCGGCGCCGATTGCCAGCCTGACGATGTGAGGGGCCATAAGACCTATGAAGCCGATCGTGCCCGTGAAACAGATCAAGCTGGCGGTCATAAGGGATGAGAGCGCTATGGAGATCAACCTCAAGCATCTCACGTTCACTCCCAGGCTCAGGGCGACCTCGTCCCCCTCCAGCATGATGTTCATATCCCAGCTTTTTAGGATCAGGATGGGAAGGGACATGACCACGGCCGCTCCTACAAAGCAGACCTCGTTCCATCTGACCCCGTTCAGGCTTCCCATCAACCAGAAGACCACGGCGTGGACCTCCTCCCTCCTGCCGATGTATTGGAGTATGGAGGTGAGGGAGGAGAAGAGGTACATCACCGCTATCCCGGCCAATATCAGCGAGGTGGAGGAGGCGCCCTTGATCCTGGCCACGCCGTATGCTATGACGGTGGCCAGAAGGGCGAATGTGAAGGCGTTGAACGCCACCAGATACCTGCCCCACCCGAGGAGACCGGCGCCCATCGTTATGGCCAGAGCCGCCCCGAACCCCGAGGCGCTGGCGACCCCTAAGGTGAAGGGGCTGGCGAGCGGGTTGCGCAACACGCCCTGTATGGCGGCGCCCGAAAGGCCCAGCCCCGCCCCTCCTAACACCGCCATGGCCGCCCTCGGCATCCTCATCCGCCAGATTATCGCCCTGTTCACGGCATCCCCCCGCCCTAGAAAGGCCTCCAAAACCCCCTTTAACCCCATAGACGCCGCCCCGAAGGAGAGGGAGAGGAGAATGAGGGCCAAAAGGAGGAGGAACACGGAGAGGATGAAGCTGATCTTACGCAACTTGTAGCCGAAATAGAGGGGCTTAACCCCCCTCGTAGGCGAAGATCCCCTTAGCTTCAACGCCTAAAAACCTCCTCAGATATTCCCTGTGCATCGCCTCGGGATCAAGATCCCCGAACAGATCGGGATAGAACCATTTGGCCATGTAGCATATCCCCACGAACCCCCTCGGGCCAACCCAGATGTCGGCTGAGATCAGATACACCCTCCCGTTTTTAACGGCGCCGATCTCATCCCATCCCGGCCTGCTCACGATCTCCATCCACAGCCTTTTCAAGGGGGTGGGATCGCTGACTCCGTAGCCGCACCTTGCCCTCGAGCTCGTAACGGCCTTCACGATCACCTGGGGGTTGGATTTCACCACCCACTCGGGGCTTAACCTGGGATAGGGAACGGGTTGATCGGCCGCTATGTTCATCCCGCCGGCCATCTCACATATCTGGTGCCCGCCCGATCCTTTGGCGACCGAGGTGTAATCGGCATAGCTCTCTATGTAAACCCTCACCCTCTTTTCCGCCGGCACCCCTTTCACCCTCTCCCTCACAAGGGCGAGTTTATCCTCTATGAACCTCACCAGCTCCTCGGCCCTCTCCCTTTTGCCGGTGATCTTCCCCAACAGCCTTATCTCATCGGCGAGCTTATCGAGTTTGTAGCAATTTATCCTCAGAACCTCTATGTGGAAGGGACGCAGGTTCTCCTCCAGCTTCGAGTCGGGCCATCTCCTGTAGGCGATCACCAGATCGGGTTTGAGTGATACCACCCTTTCCAGATTCGGCGAGTTCCACCTGCCGACCGATGGCCTGCCGGAAAACCCACGGCCCAGTTCCGGAGATCTGAGGATCTCATCTGTAACCCCCACCACCTTGTCCTCGGCCTTCAGGACGAGGATCACCTCAGCGGCATCGCCGTTCAAAACGACGAGACGGCTATGCTCCTGAACCGATGATATGAGGACGAGCGACGCCAGAAGCCAGATCACCTTATCACCCTGCTCAGCCTCACCATGAAGGTCCGGCCGGGGGATTTGTAATACTGATAATACTCCCTGTCCAGCAGGTTTTCGACCGAGACCGATATCCCTGTATAGGGGTCCACGTCGTATGAGAGGGAGAGATCGAGGACGAAGAACGGGTCGTATGAGCCGTAGACCCCGTTTTGTGTGTCGGAGTTGTCGTCCTCGTTGTAGACCTTGTCCACATATCTCCCCAGAACCCATCCTGCGAGATGCCCGTATCTGATGTTGAGGCCGAGGTTGTAGGTTATCAGGGGGATACGGGGGAGCCTTTTGCCTATTGAATCCGGATTGGCCGGGTTATCGAGGACCTTCGTCTCCGTGTAGGTGAGGTTCGCGAAGGGGGAGATCCACTCGGCAGGTCTGGCCACGATCCCCACCTCGAACCCCCGGCTTTCCGCCTCAGCGATGTTCTCTTTACGCTTGATGGCTTTGTAGCTCGTCTTATGCCGTTTGTTGAACTCCTCGACCTCCACATCGCTCAAGCTCCTGGAGTAGATCAGATCCCTCATCCGGTTGTAGAAGGCGGCCGTTCTCAGAAGGAGGCGATCGCCTATTCTCCGATCGAGCCCGATCTCACCGGAATATGTCTTTTCGGGGCCCAGCTCCGGGTTACACAGATACAGCCTTCCCCAGTAATACCAGCTCCTGTATAGATCCTCCACCTCGGGGCCTCTGAAAGCGGAGCCTAGGGATGTCCTGAGGGTGGTCCGCCCGTCGGGTCTGAAGACGAGGGCGAGTTTGGGGTTGAATGAGAAGTTCCGCCTCCTATCGAAACTCTCCTCAGCGTATCTCTTCGAACGCCACTCCCTGTTGTAACCATCCCTGTTCTCCCATACATCTAGCCTCGCCCCCAGGTAGAGGTTCAGGTTTTCCCTCAGCTTAAGCTCCTCTTGGAGGTAAGCTCCCGCCGTCCTGACCTTTCCCCTCACCTCGTGTATAAGCCTCCTTTTGCTGGTCGTATCGAGCCAGTTTTCCAGATCCCATCTCTCAGCGCTCACCTCGCTCCAACGCAGCTCAGCTCCCAGGGTCAATTTGGATTTCGGAATGATGTTCAACGTGGCCCGGAGCTCGCCCCTGACGCTCCTTTTAGGCGAAAGGCTGTAGGTGCCGCTCGGGGAGACCCACCAGTGCTTTACCCTGTCCCACTCTATGATCGAGTTCAACTCGCCCACCCCGTCGAGCTTCCGTTTGAAGGAGAGCCCGACCATATCGACCGGTTCTCCCCCGTAGCTGGAGAGGAATTTCGTCTCCGACACCTTTATCCTCTTGTTAGTGCCGTGTAGCTTGAAGAGGCCCGATTTGAGCAGTAAGAAGTCGGATGCGTCCTGAAGGTAGCTCCGGCCGCCTTTATAGCCGTAATTCTCCTCACAGTGCCAGGTTATAAAGGTGAGATGGGAATCGGCGAACGGCTTACAGCTCAGCTTCAGGATATAGCTTTCATCCTCATACCAGTTCCTTCCTTTATCCCCGATGAGGTAGACCGTGTTCCCCTTCCTATCTTTCGTCTCCGAAAACCCTATCACCTCCGCCTTCGGCTCGCCCTTGCCTTTGTATTCCTTAAGGGTGACGGGGATGGTGGCGTATCCGTCGGTTTTTCTTTTAACGGCTGAGAGGATGCAGTTGATCTTATCTCCCCCTCCCGCCGCCGACAGCTCGTAGATCCTGAGCCCGTTTTCGCCCGCTGAGGCCGTCAGCCTTACCAGCGGCTTTTCGGGCGACCGTGTTATCAGGTTCACCACTCCGCCCATCGCCCTCTCGCCGTAGAGGGCGGAGAAAGGTCCTTTGGCCACCTCGATCCTCTCCACAACCCCTAACGGCAACCTGCTCCAACTCCATCCCCTCGGCGCCGGGATGGAGTCTATCAGGATCAGGTTTCTCTCAGGGCCGTAGAACCCCCGCATGCTGACGGTGGGCATTGTCTCGGAGAGCCCTTTCGAGCGCTTGAGATAAAGGCCAGGTATCCACCTGATCGCCTCATCCACGCTTTTGGAGTTTGTCACGGCTATCTCATCGGAGGTGACCACCTCCACCGTTGCCGGCGCTTCACGCACCGCCTCGCCCGTTTTAGTGGCCGTCACCACCACCTCCTCAAGCTTGAGGGTTCCACCCCTCTCCTCAGCTTGAGCCATCAGAGGCCAAAGGAGGGTTATGCTCAAGGCGATGAACGGTGGGATCAGCTTCCCCTTCATCCTCATGCTCTTCCTCCTTTTTCGTTCTTAAGAGCGTTTAGCGTTTCACGTTCCAACGGAGTATGAGTCCTAAGCTCATCCAGGCTGTATCTCTCCCCTCCCGTTATCCTCTCGATGAGGTCGTTATATCCCAATTTCAGGAACCCCGTTTCGCCGTCTATTATGACCAGGTGTATTCCCTCCCTCTTTATCCTTTCGGCCAGCCGCTCTATCTCGGAGCGGATCTCCCCTTTGATCGGGACGTTTGCCCTGCCGTCGGAGACCAGGATCATGATCGGGTATTCGTTGGGGTTTCTCCTTATCTCGAGGCGAAGCAGCTCCAGCCCTTTTTTCATCCCCGCCGAAAGGGGTGTTCTCCCGCCGGTGGGTATCTCCTTAAGCTTCTTGGCGGCAAGGGTGAGGCTGGAGGAGAAGGGCAGCACGAGCTGTGCCCCCTCGCCTCTGAACGTGACGAAGGCCACCTTATCCCTTTTCTGATACGATTCCCTCAAAAGCTCCATCACGGCCCCCTTGGCCACCTCCATCCTCCTCTGAGCGCCCATCGATCCCGATGCGTCCACCACAAAGGCTATGGCCGCCGAAACCCTTCTCTCCCTCACCTTCACCCTCAGATCCTCCCTTTCAACCCTGAAGCCGTCCCCCGGGGATCTGACGGCAGCCGCCCTGAGCGTGGCGTCCAGGGCGATATCTCCCTCGTCGCCCCTGGGCATCCTGGGCTTGACGTATCTCCCCGATCCCGTGGAGATGGATTTGGCCCTTCTACCATGGCCCACCCTGAGCTTTCCGTCCCTTTTCGGGTTGATCTGGGGTTTGAGCGCGCGTGCCACATCGAACCTCCTCTCCCCGTCCATCCCCTCCCCTCCCTCGCCTTTATCCTCCCCGTCTTCCTCGTCGTTCCCCTCCTTCTCCCGCTCCCTCGGTTTATCGCTCATCACCTGATCGAGGATCTCCTCCACGTCGGGCGGTTCCTCGAACGGCTCCGCCTTGAGCCTATGGGGCAGGACGAAGGAGGCCGCCTCCCTGATATCCTCCTCAGACACCTCCTCCCTCAGCTCATATGCGGCTATGGTCTTAGCGCATCTGGCGATGAGGATATCCGCCCTGTGACCGTCCAGCTCGAGTTCAACGCACATCCTGGCTATCCTCTCCAACATCTCATCCGAGATCCTCGCCCTGGGGAGTATCCTCTTGGCCTTTAGGATTCGATCCCTCACCTCTTTCTGGCGAGGTTTCCACTTTCGGGCGAACTCAAGGGGATCGGACTCAAACTCCTCCACCACTTCGATTATCCTCTTTCTCTCCTCTATATCTCTGGTGGCTTTCACCTCGACGCTCAGGCCGATCCTGTCCGACAACTGGGGCCTGAGCTCCCCCTCATCCGGGTTCATCGTGCCTACCAGTATGAACCTTGCTGGATGCGACACCGATATCCCCTCTCTCTCCACCACGTTCACCCCCATCGCCGCTGCGTCCAGGAGCACGTCCACGAGGTGATCCTCCAGCAGGTTGATCTCATCTATGTACAGTATCCCGCGGTTGGCCTCGGCTAGCAGGCCGGGCTGAAGCGCCTTTATCCCCTCCTTAAGCGCCTTCTCGATATCCAACGTCCCGACTATCCTATCCTCAGTCGCACCGAGGGGGAGGTCAACGACCTTCATCTTGCGTCGAATGACGGGCAGCTCCTCGCCGGAGTCAACCCTTTCTGCGCACAGATCGCACTGCATCGTCCTATCGGTCGGGTGGCAGTTGAAGGGACAATCCGCCACAACCTCTATATCGGGCAATAGGTCGGCAAGTGCCCTGACGGCGGTGGATTTCGCCGTGCCCCTTTCTCCTTTGATCAGAACTCCTCTCAGGTTGGGGTTTACGGCGTTGAGTATCAACGCCTTCTTCAACCTCTCCTGGCCGACTATCGCCGTGAACGGCAGGACCGATCTCATCCACGCCTCCGTTTGTGTTATTTTAATAAAAATAATAACACAAAATCGGGCTTAAATCAACCTAAAGACGAGCGAATGGCGAGAGCTTTAATATCATGGTGGGATCGGAGGCCGGAGACTCAGCGATAACATGTGCGTTATTGAAAATCCCTTTCTGTGGGTTGACGGCAAATTCGGTAAACGTTATACTTCGATATGGGAAGGAAAGGGGGCGATTATATCACCGTCCCCGATAGCGATGTCCTTGACCTCGAGGATGCCATAACCGTGATGGCACGGATAAAACCGGAGGAACTGGGAGGGCTGAGGATGATCCTGAAGAAGGAGGCCGTATATGAGCCGGCGCTCATCGGCGATAAAGCCGGTTTCTATATAGCAAATCCCTCTGAGAATTGGAAAAACCCCGCCAAAGGCTCAACCTCCCTCAAGACGGGCAAGTGGTATCACATAGCGGGGACGTTCGACGGGGAGACGATAGGGGTTATGGATGAGGTCGCTATCTTCGATAAGGCTTTAAGCGAGGATGAGATAAGGTCGCTGATGACGAAGGGCCTCGCCTCCCTCATGGACGTGGAACCTGAGGGGAAGTTGAGTCTGACATGGGGTGAGATCAAACTGAGATGAGAGGGAGAAGATGGAGAAAGTCAAAATCATCCTTGTCCCATTTGGATATCCGGATTATCCTCGGGATCTCGTTGAGAGGTTCATATCCGAATCCGAAGGGATGTTAAAGGATCTGGAGGTTGATCTCAAAACCACCAGGGCAGTGATCAGCATGGAGGACGTCCAACCCGTAATAAGGGAGATCCGGGAGAGCGAGTTCGACCTCATAATAGCCCTCCTCGTCACATGGGTCGAGGCGCCGAACTTCGTGGCTACGTTGAGGGGGTGGTTTCACCGCCCGATACTGCTTTGGAGCCACACCACCTACATGGAGGAGGGGACGCGCGTGACGTTGGGAGCCATGCCGGCGGCAGGTGTGCTGAGGGAGACGTTGGAGGAGATGGGAGCCAAATTCAAGTTCGTCTATGGGATGCCAGACTCGAAAGGGGTGAGGGAGGGGATAAGCTCCTACGCCAAGGTCGCAAGGGCCCTCCGATCCCTTCAAAGGTCGAGGGTCGGCCTTTTCGGATATCTCTCGATGGGGATGTATACGGGAGCTTTTGACCACACAAAGGTCAGAAGGATGGTGGGCCCGGAGATAGTTCATCTCGACCAATACCTGATAGTGAGAAATGCGGAAGGCGCTAAAGGGGATGAGGTGAGGGAGCTTGTGAAGAGGGCGAGGGCAGAATGGGAGCTTGATGATGCGGTGAAGGATGAGGATATAGCGCTCGTGATGAAGCTCTATCTAGCTCTTAAATCGCTCGCCGATGAGAACAAGCTGGACGCCTTGACGGTCAAATGCCAGTATGAGCTCTCCAGGGAATACGGGGTGGCTCCGTGCATTCCACTCTCCCTGCTTGGCGATGAGATTCCGTGCTCATGTGAGGGGGATGTGCCGCTTATCCTCTCCCAGCTGATCCTACATCACCTTACAGGCGGCGGGGTGACAGGTTACGGGGACGTCCACGATATTTTGGAGGACAACGGGATAATACTGGCCGCATGCGGATTCGCCCCCCTTTCCCTCGCTCAGGGCAGGCCGAAGGTGTCGAGGCATACGGCCTTATATGAGGGGCTTTTGAACATGTCGCCTTATAGGGAGGGGGAGGTGACGTTGGCCCGCCTCGCCTCAGATAAGGAGGGCTACAAGATGCACATAGCGACGGGTTTCGCCTCCGCCCCTCCGCCGTTTCACGAGATAGGATGTCCCCCTTATGCCGGGATGAAGGTCGTCCTGGACGGCGACGCCGACGATTTCATCGGAAACCTCTTCAGCCAGCATTACGCCGTTGTCTACGGGGATGTGAGGAGGGAACTTGAGGAGCTGTGTGATCTGCTCGGAGTGAGGAAGGTGATCTCCTGAGGGAAGGGGGAGAGATGTATTTCGATATCCCCTACGATGAGAACTGGGCATGGGTCGATCCGGACTCGATACCGATTCACAACTGAGGTCAAGTTCAAACTCCTTGAGAAGCTTTCGGAGATAACGCCTGGGGGACTGAACGGGATACAGCTTTACTCCGACGGCACGGTGGCGGTCGAGGCCGGGTTGAGGGCGTGTAGGGCTGTGACGGGTAAGCTCGAGTTCATCTCCTTCTGGAGGGATTTCCACGGCAAAACGTTGGGTTCGCTGAGCCTCGCCTTCATGTCGCCGGATAAAGGGATAAGGGCGCCGGGGTTCTTTCTCGCCCTGTAATGGAGGGAGCGTATCTCTCATCCAAGGAAGGAAGATGGATTGAGGTGGAGGAGGTTTGATCAAACGGTGAGGTTCAGGAGGATGAGATGATGAAGATAAAAGCCGCCGCCTGTTCGGCCGAGATGGCGGGCGACGATTCGATGGTCATCGCAGGCGGAATCCACCCACACTTCGCCCACGGTCAGGAGGGGAAACTCAGGGCATCGGCCCTCCTCGTAGAAGGAGGAGGGAAGAAACTCTGTATACTCTCATGCGATGTTTTGATGTTCAAAAGGGATATAGCGGACGAGGTGGCCAAAAGGATCGAATCGGAGTGCGGCATACCCTTCCGGAACATCCTCATCTCAGCCACACACACCCATCACGCCCCATCAACCGTCAGGATACACGGATACGATAGGGATGAGATCTTCTGCGATAGATTGAAAGAGGCTATCCTCAAAGCCGTTCGGGAGGCCGACGAAAAGCTCAAATCCGATCAAAACGTCGAGCTACACTTCCGACTCGGTCAGGAGTGCACGGTGGGCCGAAACAGCCGTCTTCTCCTGAGCGATGGCACGGTCTACTGGGTCGGGCCGAGGGACGATGCCCTGAGGCCGACGGGGCCTTTCGATCCGGAGCTTCCCGTCCTGGCATTTAAAAAGCCGGATGATACCCTTGAGGCGCTTCTTTTCAACCACTCCACACATAACATCGGCACACTCCACGGCAACGTCCGCTCGCCGGGGTTTTATGGCCTCGCGGCACAGGAGCTCGAGGGGGAGCTCGGAGGAACTGTTATCTTCCTCCTGGGAGCGGCCGGATCAACACATAACCTGACCCTCCCAACCGATGAGATGATCCTCAGGATAAAGGAGGCCGTTAAAGAGGCGCTCTCAAAGGCTCAGAGGATGGAGGTGAAAAGGCTCGAATCGGTCAAAGAGGAGTTCGAATACAGCGTGAGGTGGTTCGACGAGGAGGCTGAGGAGAGGGCAGTCTCATACTACTGCAGGAAAAGGCTGGGGGGAGATCCCAAGCCGACGATAGAGGTGTTCAGGAGGATGAGAGGGGAGCTCGCACCACTTCAAGGCGAAACCCGAAGGACATGGCTTCAGGTGATGATGATCGGAGATGTGGCGCTCGTCGGGGTGCCAGGGGAGCTTTTCACATCGCTCGGAGTGGAGATAAAGCGCCGATCGCCGTTCCGCCACACCTATATCGTCGAGCTGGCGAACGATTATATAGGGTATATCCCCGACGAGGAGGGATTTGATCTGGGGGGATACCAAGTTTGGACCGGATTCCACAGCTTCGTCGAAAGGGGGACGGGCGAGAGGATGGTTGATGAGGCAGTTGGGCTTCTAAGGAGGTTGGAACGTTGAAGTGCTAACGCCGGACGGGCTGTGGGGGATCGGCTTGTTACGGAGATAAAAGCGAAGGAGGTTCAAAATGGAAGGAGGCGTTATCTACGTCGTCCCTCAGTCACATATAGATGTCGCCTGGCTCTGGAGATACGATCCGGAGACCATACACAGATGCTGTAAACCCACCTTCTCGATGGCGCTTCAAAACATGGACAGATACCCCGACTACACCTTCTCCCAAAGCCAGGTTCCCCTCTATCAGGCTGTCGAGGAGGTTTATCCGGAGCTTTTCGAGAGGATAAAGGGATATGTGGAGGAGGGGCGTTGGGAGATAGTGGGCGGGATGTACGTGGAGTTCGAGGGAGGGGAGCCGTGCGGGGAATCCATCGTCCGCCAATGCGTCATGGGAAAGAGATACTTCCTCGAGAGGTTCGGGGTTGAGGTTAAAACGGGATGGCAGGAGGACGCCTGGAGCCATCCGTGGCAGCTGCCACAGATACTCAAAAGGTGCGGGATGAACTCATACATGTTTAAAAGGGGGATGAAAGGGGAGAGGCTCTTCTGGTGGCGATCGCCCGACGGCTCCACGGTGCTGGCATATAACTCTCGCGTCCACGGAGAACCCTCTCAATCCTGGATCGATCTCCTGGGGGAGTTGAGGGAACGATATGGGGTTGACAGGGCGATGATAAGGATAGGGAGAGGAGATCACGGGGGAGGACCCACACCTAAGGAGATAGAGGCGATCAAAAGGTTCGCCGAAAGGGTTTCGCCTGAGGTGGAGGTGAAGTTCGGCAGGTTCGTCGACTTCGTGGAGGATCTGTTGGCACAAAACCCCGAGTTGCCGGTCTTAAACGACGAGCTGGGATTCGAGCTTGTGGGGGATCTGACAAACTGCGGTGAGATAAAGAGGAACAACCGCCTCTGCGAAAACCTGCTTTTAACGACGGAGAAGTTCTGCTCCATAGCCTCCATCCTCTTCGGTGAGCCTTATCCGTCGGAGGAGCTATACGAGTCGTGGAAGAAGCTCCTCTTCAACCAATTCCACGATATCATCGGCGGAAGCGGCATACCTCCCGTCTGCAGGGATGCCCACAGGTTCTACGAGATAATCAGGGAGTCGGGTGAGAGGCTGCTCGGCGATTCACTGGCCCTCATCCTGAAAAGGGCCGACACCACCGGTGAGGGGTCGGCGCTGATCGTCGTGAACCCCCTCCCGTGGGAGAGGACGGACATCGCAGAGGCCGAGTTTCACCTCCCCGAAGGGGAGGAGATCCTCCTCCTCGATGAGGAGGGCAACGCCGTTCCGATCCAGCTCGTCGAAAGGCGGAAGGAGAGAGGCGAGCAACTGGTGAGGTTCATCTTCATAGCCGAAAGGGTTCCGTCCCTCGGATACAAAACATATAGGATCGTGAGAGGGGCGAGGGCGAAGCATCCCACCCCCTTCTCAATTGATGGGCTGAGGGTTCAAAACGAGTTCTTCAGCCTCGAGCTTGATCCGGAAACGGGCTGCCTGAAAAGCCTCCTCGACAGGAGAAACGGCAGGGAGGTTCTATCGGGCATGGGGAACCTGCTCGTCGCCATCGAGGATGAGGGCGATTCGGAGGGGAGGTTCGTAAAGGGAAGCGATACCATCGCCGCTCCTCCCGGTAAAGCCCGGGATATAGTATCCGACCCCTCGATTGAGATATGCGAGGAGGGTCCCGTCAGAGCCAAGATGAGGATAAGGAGGAGGTTCCGAAGCTCGAGCTTCATCCAGGAGATCACCCTGTATTCCGGGATAGATCGTGTGGACTTCAACCTAACCATCGAGTGGCACGACATCCACTGGATGATAAAGGTGGCCTTCCCACTGAACCTCGATGGCCCTGAGGTGACTTACAACACCGCCTACGGAAGCATCGTCCGTCCGGCGGATGGGCTTGAATACCCCGCTCAGAGGTGGGTCGACCTCTCCGGCCGTGAATACGGGGTTGCACTGCTCAACAACGGGAGATACGGGCATGATGTGGAGGGGTGCAGGGTCAGGATGAGCCTCCTCCGCAGCCCAACAGAGCCGGCATACAACACCGATGAGGGCGTCCATCAGATCGGATACTCCCTCTATCCGCATCCGGGGGGATGGAGGGAGGCGGGTGTTATGAGAAGGGGATATGAGTTCAACTGCCCCTTGATCACGCTCGTGGAGGATGGTCATCCAGGTGAGCTTCCACCGAGCTTCTCCTTCCTTGATGTCAAGCCGGATAACGTGATCGTCGAGGTTCTCAAGAGGGCCTACGATTCGGACGACTTCGTCCTGAGGCTCTACGAGATTCACGGTGAGGGGTGCCAGGCCTCCATCAGGCTTCCATGTGAGATAAACTCCGCCTTTGAGGCCGATCTCATGGAGAGGGAGATAGGTGAGATCGAGTTTGAAGGTAAGCTCTTAAAGGTTCAGATGAGCCCATATGAGATAAAGACGATCAAGTTCTCTCCGAAAGCGTGATGATGTGATATGGCGTATCTTCTGGGTTTAGACGTCGGGACGACTTCCTTCAAAGCCATCCTGTTCGACGAGGATGGCAGGGAGGTGGCCTCAGCCTCTCACGAATATACCCTCCTCACCCCCGGACCCGATATGGTCGAGCTTGAGGCTGAAAGATACTGGGATGTGTGTAAGGTGGTTCTGAAGGAGATCTGCCAGAAAGGGGATGTGACTCCTCTTAAGGCGATGGCCATCTCCTCCCAGGGCGAAACCCTGATAGCGCTTGATAGGGAGGGAAGGCCGTTGAGGAGGGCTATAGTCTGGCTTGACAACAGGTCAGGGGCTGAGGCACAGATCATAAGGGAGGAGTTCAACAGGAGAAGGACATTTGAGGTCACAGGTCAGCCGGACGTGGTGCCCACATGGCCCGCTACGAAGATCCTGTGGATCAAAAGGAGGGAGCCTCAGATCTTCAGAAAGGTCTACAAATACCTCCTGGTGGAGGATTACCTGATCTACAAATTGACGGGAAGGTTCGTGGCCGAGGGCTCTCTTCTCTCCTCCACCCTACTTTTCGACATAAAGGGGAGAAGATGGTGGGGGGAGATGTTGGAGTTTTTAGGTATCTCCGAGGAGCTGCTCCCACAGATACGGGAATCGGGCAAGGTGGTGGGGCGGGTGAGGAGGGATATCTGTCGTGAGGTGGGGTTGCCGGAGGAGGTGGTCGTTGTGACGGGCGGTTTGGATCAGG
>DTXA01000504.1 GCA_012962735.1 Candidatus Latescibacterota bacterium | reverse complement strand
TGGACGGCTTTGAAGGTGTTCTCGAGGATCCCTCTTTTCTTGTAGAGGCGGAATATCCACCATGCGGAGCACTTCCGAGTTTTCCCCTGGAAGAAGAGGGTGTCGCCTTGGAGATTGGTGACGAGCCCGTAGAAGATGGTGGTGTTTCGGGAATACCCTCGTCCCTTTTTCGTGCGCTTGATTCGTCGACGTGCCCGCCCCACAGTCAGTCGGACCGGCTGGATGGCTCCTGGGAAGAGCAGCACCCATCCGGCATCGAGGATCTCGATTGATTTCCTTGTTGAGTTCGAGGATCCTGATCAGAGGCCCTCGAGACGCTTCTTCGGGCTGCTCCATCATCTGGAGGACATCCTCGGATGTGAGATTGATCTCCTGACGATCCATGGACTCCGAAATCCCTATTTCCGCCGAAGAGTCCTGAGAGAAAGGATAAATGTCTATGAAGGATGAGATCCTGAAGCATCTCCATGACATCAGAGAAGCGGATCAGCTATCAGCCGTTCGTCAGTGGTGCCGGCGGCAAATTCTACTTGACAACAAAGCAAAGAAGCTATATATTTGATCAAAACGATCTCATTCCCACGCCCGTGAAGGCCACGTAAAGACTTTCTCAGAAGTTTAGTACTCCTCTGTTACTTAGAATTTCTCTCTTGCGGTAGGGATCAAGGAGGGGTATCTTTCCTGGAGTTGGGAGATAGTCAAGTATCCCCTTATCCAGGAGAATGCCCATGAAGCAAGTAGCTGCCCTGGCCCCTTGGCCTGCCCTGACAGCCTTCCTAAGCCCCTTTGCCTGGGAGGAACCCGCTTTCACCCGGCAGCGCGTAGAGCGGATGCGCGGCGAGGTGGTCCTTGGAGACGGGGTGCTCCTCTTCGATGACACGGCCTTTGTCAAGCAGGGGACGGCGTCGGTGGGGTGGCCCGTCCGTCTTGTGGCACGGGGGGGAAGGTGGCCAACGGGCAGGTGGCCGTCCCCTGGGTGTATGCCGATCCGGCGGTGCACTGGCCAGGGAATGGCCGGTTGGATCTGCCCCAGGAGTGGGCGGAGGCTCCTGCCCGCCGTCCGAAGGCGGGGGTGCCTGAGGAGGGCACGTTCCAGCCCAAGCCCGAGCTGGCCTTGAAGCTGTTGGAGGAGGCCCGGGCGCGTTCGATCCCCCATCAGGCGATCCTCGCCGAGGCAGACTCTGGGAAGGCTCCGGCGTTCCTGGAGGGGGTGGAGCCCTGAGGGGAGGCGGATGTGGTGGCCGTTCCCTGCGACTTCTCGGTGGAGGGGGAAGCCGAGCCGTCCCTGGGCACTCGCCAAGCCGAGAAGGCGCTCCAGCGCCTTCCCCGTCGCAGGGGGAAGACGGGGGGTGGAGGGAGGGAGCCAAGGGGAAGCTGCGCAAGAAGTTCGTGGCCCTTCGTGCGTGGCGCCCGGTAGGAGGCCCTCGAAAGCAGCTGGGAGGGCTCTTGGGGGAGTGTCCGGCCCGAGGGCAGCAGGGGGAGTGGCGCTCCTCCTTCTCCAAGCTTCCTCCTGAGACCCCGCTCAAGCGGCTGGTGGAGCTGGCCCATCGAAGGTGGCCCATCGAGCGCTTCCAGGAAGCCAGCAAGGACTTGCTGGGGTGGGACGACTCTCAAGGCCGCCTGTGGACGGGGGTTCATCGCCAGGCCGTGCTCGGGATGCTCAGCTCCAGCTTCCTGGGGTGGCGAGAATGGACGCAGCGACAGCACAAGCCTCGCCCCCGAGGACGTCCCTGGGATCCCTTCTCTCCTCGTCCCGCTCGCCGACGGCAGTCGCTTGCCCAGGTGCACCGGGAGGTCGTGGAAGCCCTCTTTGAGACGGCCGTCGAGGAACGTGTCCGCAGTTCCTTGGCTCATGAATCCCGCTCCTCCCCTAATTAACAGAGTAGTACTAAGGAACAAGGAGGGAAAAGCTATGAGACGCACTAACCTGTTTTTGGCGCTTGCCCCGTTAGAAAGGAAAATTCTAATAGGGCTTGCCACCGTTCTGCTTGCGGTGGCTCTGGCCTGGTTTGCTGATATCCATGCAGCAGAGGTAAAGCTCACCGCCGGCGACGGGGAGGCAGGGGACTATTTTGGCAGGTCCGTTTCCATCTCTGGCGACTATGCCATCGTGGGCGCTTATATGGATGATGACAACGGCCTAGTAGATTCCG
>DTXA01000503.1 GCA_012962735.1 Candidatus Latescibacterota bacterium | reverse complement strand
CGGCAAGGACCTCCGGAGGATAAAGGAAGGGACCCTCGGGCAGGAAGTCCGCCAAGACCTTCTTCAGCTCGTCCAGGTTGTGGCCCTTGAGGGCGGATATGGGAACTATCTCCGTAGGGAAGCGGTCGTAGAGCCACTGGAGGCCCTCGAAGATCTCCTTCTGTGCCACCAGATCCATTTTGTTGAGCGCTATAACCACCGGCCGGCTGGAGGCCTTAAGAAGCTCCCGGAGGTCCCTGTCGAAGGTGCGTTCTAAGGCGGTGGTGTCCACGATGCCCAAGACCACATCGGCTTCGGAAAGCCCCTCCCTTACCTCCCTGACCATGACCTCCTGAAAGAGGCCCCGGGGCCGTAGAAAGCCCGGGGTATCCAAGAAGACCATCTGGACCTCGTCCTCTGTGAGGACACCTAAGACACGTTCCCGGGTGGTCTGGGGCTTAGGGGTTACGATGGAGAGCTTCTCCCCTATGAGGGAGTTCATAAGGGTGGACTTTCCCACATTTGGCCTTCCTACTATGGCCACGTATCCACATCTCGTACCCATCGGAGTTCTAAATCCCCCCAACGGGAAGCGGTACATCGATGGAGACCCTGTGGGTGCCCCCCAGGGCCCCGTGCATTAAAAACGCGTAGTCGGCCCTGAGTCCCTGGAAGGACACGCCAGCCCCGGCTGTAAGACCCGTACCGTCCCATCCAAGTCTGAGGGCCACTCGGCCGGCGTGCAGGTATTCCACCCCACCCCTACACTTCCTTCCCCAGGAGAGGGCCAGGGTCCACCGGCCCTTGAAGGCCTCCCCCCGATAAGAGACGCCCGCCTCTGCGGAGGGGTCTATCCTGTCCCTGGTCCCAGAGTCCCATAGCACCGGTGTGGTGGAGAGGTCCCGGAGGCAGATCCCAGCCCGCCACCTTCCCCGGGTGTACAGGACGCCGAGGTCCAGCCCCACCCCCCAGGCGGAATACCGCCACAGAGTGCGGTAGAGGAGTTTGAAGTTACCCCCTAAGGCCAACCTCCCCGAAGAGAAGGCGGCCGAGAGGAGTAACGCATAGTCCCCACTTCCCGCCTCCCTGACCACGTAAGGGCGGTTCTGGGAGCTCAAGGTATCTTCGGGGTCCTCCAGAGCCGTGAACTTGACGCCCCTGACCCCGGTCCTCAATAAGGATGCCCCCATGCCCCACCCGGGACGTCCGGCCAGGGCCACCCCGATGAAGTCGTTACGGACCAGGCCTCCGAAGTGCTCGGAATGCATAAGCCCTAAGGCGGACACCTCCCCGAGGGCCAGGCCTGCGGGGTTCCAGTATCCGGCCTCGGGCCCCTCGGCCACGGCTACATATGCGCTTCCCATCCCCAAGGGCCTAGCCCCCACCCCCAGCTCGAGGAAGGCCCCGGCGTAATTAGAGGCGGCCTGGGGATCGGATGCGATCAGAATGAGAAACAATATCAACATTATGCTCAGATACTTTTTGGGGCCCCCTGTATTAGGCCGAAAGGAAGGTCCCCTTAAAGTAGATCTTGGAGATATATTACCCCTTGAAGATACCATATACCCGAGTCCCTGTCAAGTCTTACCGCACCCTGACATCGAAGCTCCTGCCCTTCAGTATTTCCACAGCCCTTTCGAGGTCCTCAGGAGACCCGAACGCCAACCTCAAAGTCCCCCCCTCGCCTTCCCGAACTTTAAGCACCTCTATGTCCTTTATGTTGATGCCGGCCTCGGCCAGGGGCACGGCTATGCCAGCGATCACCCCTGGCCTGTCCTCGGCCATCACCCTCAGCTCATACAGGGGCCTTAAGAACCCTTTAGCATCCTTCGGTATGGTCCCACGGGTCTTTCCGGCGAACTGGAAGGCCTCCCCAAGCCTGGGGTCCTCCAATATGTCCTTGAGCTGTTTCAATTCTCCTATCAGGAGATCTATAGCCTCGGCGATACGGAAGGAGTTGGTGCGGCAGATGTCCTCCCAGACCTCGAAGGGGCTGGAGGCGATTCGAGTCATATCTCTGAAGCCTCCTGCTGCCATCCTCAGGAGGAGAGGCTCATCCTTCCCTATCCTCCCAACAAGCCCGACCAGGGCCACGGCCACCATCTGGGGTAGATGGCTGACAAGCGCCACGATGCGATCATGGGTGGCAGCATCCAAAAGGGCAGCATGGGCTCCGAGTTGCTCCACCAGCCCCGCCATTCGTTCGACAGCCCACCCCGGAGTTCCACGGGCCGGCACCAGGGCGTACACCGCATTCTGGAAGAGGAAAGGGTCCGCCGCCTCTATTCCCCGGGCTTCGGACCCGGCCATCGGATGCCCTCCCACGAAGGCTACGCCCTCCGGAAGGTTCGCCTCCGCGCAGGCCAATATCCGTTCCTTCGTGCTCCCCACGTCGGTCACTACCGTTCCCTCCTCGGCCGAGCGCAACACCTCCGGGAGGAGCTCGAGAATGCGGCGGACCGGCGTGCAGAGGAAGACCACTTCCGCCTCCCGCAGAACTTCCTCCATCCTCCCGTACGGCACGCCGTCCTCCACCGCACCTATGCGGATGGCTTTCCTCAGGGTCTCGGGTCGGCTCACTCCCACTACCCGTCCCACCCCTGTCCTCAGGAACGCCAGGCCCAGTGAGCCTCCGATGAGCCCCACGCCTATGATGGCGATGGTTGGAGGCATTATCTCCCCTCTACCGGAATAGGTCCAGGCCCTCGAACTGCTCCAGCCACCTCCTCCTGTCCTCCCTCAAGGCCTCGGACATCGCCTGGATTGCCATAGTTGAGCAAAAGGCACTTTATGTCAGGGTTCTGACGAAGTATCTCTATGAACCTGTTGCCTTCTTCAGCCTCGGAGCTTATTATGAAGGGGTTCGTGCCCACCACCCGGACGGTCCTCCCAGCCTGCTCGGGGTCGCCGGCCGAGGTCTCTATGGACTCCCCAGCATGAAGGCGGCCGCATAGAGCAGGGGCTGGGAGTCGGGCTCCAAGCCATCGGCCTTGATGTAGTAAGAGTCCTCGGTCCCCACAGCCCTGCCGTCCAGCTGGAGCATCACCACATCGTCCTGGCGGATGACCATCCCCTCCAGGTTCCCGAACTGGGTTATCACCCCCCCTGCCTTAAGGCCATGTCTCTGGGTTCGGCCTAGGAAGGGTTGTCTATGATACTTCCAGGTTTAAACTCAAAGCCCAGAATCCGCATAGGCCCTCCTTAAAAAAGGGACCGGAAAGGTCCGGTCCCTTGGCTTTATACTACCCACTGTGACAGGTACTTCAGCGCTACGAGAAGACCCTCTCGTTCCCACCGGGGGCCTCCAGGATGGTCCCTGAACACCGCATCGTGCCATCCCTCTATGTCCAAGCCTCCGTCGTAACCCTGACGGCGCAGTTCCTTGCTTCCGAACTGCCTCAGATTCGCCACAGGATCTATGAACATGCAGATCAGGTGGCTGGGGTCCCACTCCAACCCCAGGGCGTCCGAGGGCACCTCGTTGAAGGCCGCTTCCCACACGTCCGGCAGGCACATCATATTTATCCCCCCTGGTGGCAGGTGGAACCTCCCCATCGGGCAATTCTCGAAGGCTATCTTCGCACCATGGTCCTGGGCGAACTTCGCATGTTCTCCCCAGATCTCCTTGAACTTGGGGATGCACTCCATCGGCTCAAGGCCCGGCACCCTTCCTGCGAACCCAGCTACAACCTCCACGCCCATCTTCTCAGCTAAGAGGATCGTTTTCCTCACCAGGTCCTTGTACTCCTCCTCCCGCTCAGGGTCCATGTGGTTGACGTAGAACCCGGCAAGACAGGATATCTCTATCCCCGCACCCTCGTACTCCTCCTTGACCTCGAGGGCCTTCTTCCCAGCCGTCCTTTTCCGGGAAGAACTCGTCATTTGGCCCTACCTGAAGCAGTGAAGGAAACCTATCTTCATCTCCCCTCCTTTTATAACTCCAAGGTAGGGGCGGCCATACGTCCCTACTCAAACCACACAGGCTCCCCCTTACGGGCGCTTTCGTATATGGCATCCAATATCCGCATCACGTAGAGCCCTTCCTCCCCGGTGGCGGGATGGGGCCGGTCGTTCAGGATGGCGTCCACGAGGGCCCACATCGCATTTGGACTTTCCTTCCTCAGGGGGAGGAGCTGTTTGTCCACGAGGTATCCGCCCTCCTCTATGAACACCCACCCCTCGAACTCATAGGTCTCCCGGACGTTCCGGTGTACCACCCCCCCCTTCGTGCCGTACACCCATGTCTCCATGAACTCCCGTTCGTGCCGGTGTATGGTCCAGCTGGCCTCCACCTCCAGCATAGCTCGGTTCGTGAATCGCACAAGCCCTACGGCCAGGTCCTCTACGTCGAACACCTTCCCCTCCCTCCGCGCTAGCTCCCGGCCCAAGAAGTCGTAAGTCCCTCCCAGTGCTACCTCGGGCTGGGGGAATCCCATAAGCCAAAGCGCCAGGTCCACCCTGTGCACCCCGAGATCTATCAGGGGCCCTCCCCCCGCCATCTCCCTCCGGCCGAACCACCCCCCGAACCCAGGTATCCCCCGCCTGCGGTGCCATACGGTCCTGGCGAAGTAGGGCTCCCCCAGGACTCCGTTATTCACCTGGTCCTTGAGGGCAAGGCTTACGGGATCGAACCTGTATGAGAAGTTCACCATGAGGCGCCTTCCGACCTCCTCAGCCTTTTCCACCATCTTTTCAGCCTCTTGAGCATTGAGGGCCAAGGGCTTCTCGCAAAGCACATGACAGCCAGCCTGGAGGGCGGCCACGGTTATGGGCATGTGGAGGGAATTCGGGGTGGCGACGCTCACGATGTCCAGTTCCTCCTTTTCCAACATCTCCCAATAATCCGTGTACCTCCGAGCTATCCCGTAGCGGTCGCCGACCTGGCCGAGCCTACCCTCATCTATGTCGCATATGGCCACCACCTCGGCCTTCGGATGGGCCTGGTAGGCCTCTACATGGCCCCTCCCCATCCCAAGG
>DTXA01000502.1 GCA_012962735.1 Candidatus Latescibacterota bacterium | reverse complement strand
CTCTATGGTCTCCAGGCTCGCCTGCTCCAGCTCGGCCTGGCGCAGGAGCCGGTCTAAGAGCCCCTCCACGTCCTCAAGCGCCGCGAAAGCCTCCCGGAAAAGGGCTCCTCCGGTATCCGAGGGTGCAGACCCTCCTGTGCCCACCGCCCTCACATCGTCGCCTATCTTCGGTAAGTTGGCCAGAATCCTGAGGGCCTTATCCTGGGCCATAAGCTCCTGCATGCGGACGTCCAGCTCTCTGAGCCTCTTTCCAATCCGGGCCACCCGGCCTAGCAACTCTTCCCTCTCGGCCCTCAGCCTGCAAAGCTCCTCCTGCTGGAAGGTCTTCCGGTAGTATCCCACCGTGTGGAATACGGTCGATCCGAGGAGAACCCCCACTGCGACCGCAGCCCCCCAGAATATCCTGACCGGGATATGAAACCTCCTTGGGGAAGTGCGATCGTGGGGAAAGACCCATACGGTGAATTCCCCCTTCATGGCGCACCGGCCCCCTCGGAGGTCTCCTTCCCCTCCCTGAGGACCTCCAACTCCGCCTCCTTGAGCTTCAGCTCACCCTCTAAGGCCTTCACCTGCTCTATCAGCTTGCGGACCTCCTCCCGCTCCCCCAGCTCCCCGAGCGCCCCTTCTTGGTCTAAGGCGTATATCCTCTCCCCCAGCTTTTCGAGGGCTATCCCTCTATCCCGCTTAATCCGGGCGATGTCTAAGCGGACCTTCCCTATGCGGCTCAGCTCTCCGGCCCGCTCAGTTACGACCGCCGCCCCTTTCAACACGCGCTCCTTGATCTTCGCCCACAAAGTGCCATCCATAGTCCCTCCTCTCTCAAGCCTTGGATTTGGCCGCCTCCCTGGGCTTGGGCAGGACCTTCTCAACGTCGCTGTGCGGCCTGGGGATGACGTGGACGGAGACCAGCTCCCCGACCCGTTGGGCAGCCGAGGCTCCCGCCTCGGTAGCCGCCTTCACGGCGCCCACGTCCCCCCGCACGAATACGGTCACATATCCTCCCCCGATCTGTTCTTTTCCGATCAGCTCCACGTTGGCCGCCTTCACCATGGCGTCCGCTGCCTCGATCGCCCCAACCAAGCCCCTGGTCTCGATCATCCCTAAGGCGTCCTGCATATCCCCTCCTCCTTGCGGTTTCATTTGTGTGGAATAAAGGACGACAACTTAAGATAACACCTCCTTTGGTCCGAAGCAAGGGTTTTTTAACCCAGTGTCCCCCCTTTGGGACGGCCCACCCTCCAGGCCAGGGCCGGGTATCCGGCCAATATAAGCCCCCATCGGAGGGCTGGCGGGGAGAGGGAGGCTGCCAAGAAGGTCCCTACGGCTATCAGGGCGACCCCTCCCGCCCGATGGAAGTCGTAGGGCACGGGGTAAAGCCGCCTCGATCGGAGGAAGAGCGTTCCCGCCATCGCTCCGTAGGCGGCCGAAGTCGCCCAGGCGGCCCCTGCCATTCCAAAGCGGGGGATGAGAAGGAAGTTCAGACCCAAGTTCAGGGCTGCCGAAGCCCCCACGATGGCGGGGAGCATACCGGTGCGACGTTCGGTGTACACGCCGACCAAGAACTGGACGTAGAGGCCGTACACCAGGTAGGCCAAGGCCACTATGGGAACGACTGAGGCGGCTTCCTCGTACCCGGGCGCATACCAGGGTAGGATCAGGGGCGCGCCGAGGGATAGGCCCAGCCAAAGGAAGCCTCCGGCCATTATGTAGTACAGGAAGATCCGGGCGTACAGCTCCGGGGCCCCCCGCTCCCAGAAGGTCGAGAGGAAGAAGGGAATCCACGCCGCTTCGATAGCTCGCACGTAGAAAAGCACGACCATCCCAAGCCGATATCCTACGTTGTAGACCGCTAACACATCCCACCCGGCCAAGAGCTTCAACAGGGTTCGGTCCGCCAGAAAGATCACCCGATCGGCCAGCAAGGTGGGCACGTAGGGCAGGCCGAACGACAAAAGCCTCCGAAGCCGGGCCAGGGCCACTTTGGGCCGAAGGTAGGCTATGCCGAAGGGAAAAGCACAAGAAAGAACAAGCCCTGAGGCCAGAGCGTTGGCCTCGAACACCCCCTGCACCCCCCGACCCATCCCTCCCACAAATAGGAGATTCCCCCCCACAGTGGAGAGGAATCGGATCGCCGTGAGGCCCAGGTAGGTCCCGGAACGGGCCCGGGCCCGGAGCGAGAGCAGGAAAGGAAGCGTCAAGGCATCTAAAAGGAGTATGGACGCCCCTAAACGTACCAACCCCGACCGCACCCCCAAAAGGACTCCCACCCCTTTCCCAAAGCACCATATCGCCCCCGAGAGGAGAAGCCCGCACCCAGCTAAAAATCCCAGAGTCGTGGAGAAGACTTCCCTGCGCTCCCTTTCGTCTGCCGGGGTGAAGTCCCGCAGGAAGGCCCCCGAGATGCCCCAGGTATACAACACCCCGGCGAAGGCCAGGATGGAGTAAAGAAGGGCCAGGATGCCGTAGTCCTCCCTGGGGAGCACCCTGGCGTACAGGGGGATAAGCAGAAAACCCGTGGCCCGGTTGACTGCGTCCGAGAGGCCGTACACCGAGATGTGGCGGACCAAACTCCTGAGCTGCACGTTATTTATATCTCCAAGAAACGATCGTTCACTTCAGGGAGGCCTCTCTTTCGGTCTAATACAAGGAGCCCAAAAAAATTTCTGAGCGAAGAACTTTTTGGAATTATCTCCGGACCAGGGCGACCTTCCCGACCTGGGTGCCCCCCTGGGGATCCCGGACCACGTACAGATACACCCCGGACCCCACCAGGTATCCAGCGTCGTTATCCCCCTTCCAATCGACCTTCGTCTTACCTCCCTTTGGGGACAGGGAACGCACCAATTCCCCGGATGGGGAGAAGATGCACAGAGAAGAGCCCTCGGGAAGGTTACGGAAGGTGAGGGGCCCCTCCTCCGGGGAGAAGGGGTTGGGGGATGCCTCCACGGGGGCACTGATCTCGGATGTCAAAGAGATGCGCAGGCGGCTCAAACCGTGGGCGGTCCCGACCCAGAGGTAGCCGGTCTTAGAGTCGAACAGCAACGCATACACAAAGTTGTTCACTAAGGGACTGTTTTGCCGAGTGTAGGTCACCGCAGAGCCGTCCTTGAGGTGGACCAGCCCTCCATCCGTGCCCAGCCATATCCCGCCGTCCGGGGTGGTGCATACTGCATACACGAAGTTGCTCGGCAGCCCGTCCGAGACATCGTAAGTCTCCCAGTCCTCGACCTCAAACTTCCCCCCTCGGTATCCACCCCGGAGCACGTTCAACCCATCCTCCGTGGCCACCAACACCCTGCCGTCCCGTGCTACTTCGATGTCCAAGACCTTGTTGTTGGTGAGCTGGGGGAAGGAAGCTGTGGAGATGTGGACCCAGCGGTCGTCCCATTTGTCCTGAAGGGATGGGCCGTAATATAGGAGGGCCAGGCCCATCCTGTGGGTTCCGAACCACACCTTTCCCTCAAGGGGCAGCACCACCGTTCCCTCTCCGTCCGGGACCCCGTCCCTGTCGTCGAAGACCACGGGGTCTTCGGGGGGGAAGCCGTCCAAAACCACGATGGGGGTATTGGTGGGGATGCGGGATTCGTGGGCCATATAGTTGGCCACCCATATCCGGCCCAGGTTATCCACAGCGATATCGCTTACCACACAGAAATCCCGGGTCACGGTCGGGCTTAAGGGACTGTTCTCAGGCGTTATCCAGACTACGGAGTCCGCTTCCACGTCCGGGGTGCCGTCGTCCCAGATGCGAAACATCCCTTTCCCCCACGTCCCAGCCCAGACGGAGCCCTCGGCGTCCACGGCCACAGATGTGACGGCATCCCGGTACACATCCCCCCAGGCGTATCGGGACCAATGTTCTCCGTCGAACCGGTATAATCCCCCCGGAGACCTGCCCCGGATGCTGGTGGCGGCCCAGAGCACGCCGTTGCGGTCTATCGCCAGGTCGGTGAACCGATCCCCAGGGGGGCCGAGGGTTAGGGGTACTTGGCGTCCCCGGCCCACGAGGTACAACATATGGTCCCTGACGATCGCCTTCGGTTCCCTGGAAAGGTAAGCCCAGAGCCCGTCGTCCGCAAACATCAGCGAGTATGGCACCCAGCCCTGTATCTCCACCAGCTCCCATTCCCCCTCCCCAACCTGCAGGTATATCCCTTCTTTCGTAGCCGCAGCTAAGGTATCGCACCGCGCCGCAAGGCTGTATACCGGGGGACCCCATAGGTCGACCTTCCATTCCCCTCCTTCCCTGTGGAATACCCCCCACCTCGACCCGATGAAGACCGTATCGCCCTTGCTCGCTATTGCGTTCACCCTCCCGATTATATATCTATCCCCAGAGGACCTGGTCTCCCAACTGGCCGGGTCGTATAGGTTCGGCGCATCTAAGGGGGCCCAGGCGATGCCCTCCTCCGTGCCCACGAAGATGGTGTCCCCGAACACGGCAAGGTCCCTCACCTCCGTCCCCCTGGAGAACCTCCCCAGCCTCTGGTAACACTCCAGGACCTCCCCCTCGCCGATCGAGAACAGGCATACTCCGTTGCGGGCCATACCCACGAAGAGGCTATCCCCGTAAGTCCAGAGGGCTTGGACCCGGTCCTTGGCGAAGACTGGGTAGACCTGTAGGACCCCCTCCTCGGGGGACCAGCGGATGAGGCCGTCCTGGGCGGTCCCGAGCCAGAACATCCCCTCCCGGTCCCTCACTAAGGAAAGGACCTCAGGGCCCTGGACATCCCCGAAGTCGGAGTAGGAGGAGAAGAGGGAGTCCCGAGGGTTCCACCGGAACAGGCCCCCGGAGGTGGCAGCCCAGATTTCCCCCTCCACCGTAAGGAGGGCCTGCACCTCCCGCTGGGATACATAGGTCGTCCACTGCCCGTAGGCAGCCCCCAAAAGGCCCAAGATTACGATGGCCCACATTTTAGTTTAGTAGCTCCAGCCGAAGAACAGCTCCCTGTGCGTCCCCCCCAACCTCTTGAAGTCCGTGCGCCTGACCCAATCGAAGCGCACCACCACGAACTGCGATATCCGAACCCGCACCCCCACCCCAAAGCTCCCCACGAGCCCCTGGAACTCCCCTTCCCAGGCGTTCCCCACATCCAAGAAAACAGCCCCCCGCACGGCCCTGAGCCCGGCGGCGCCGAAGGGGAAGGCGACCCTGAGGTCGTCTATGAGGGGAAACCGAAGCTCGTTGTTCCAAAGCACCAGGTGCCGTCCCCTGAACGTTCCCCAGGGGTAACCTCTGAAGGTCCAGCTACCTCCCATGTAAAACCGCCACGGCTCCTTCCCCTCGCTCCAAGCTCCCAGAATCCGCACAGCAAAGCTGACCCTCCTGGAAAGCCTGAAGTACTGACGGTAGTCTAAAAGGCCCACGGCGTAGTAAGTATCTCGGGAGCGGGGGTCAAGGGTGTAGCCCATAAGCACACTATACCTCTTCCCATCTATCGGCCCCACCGGCCCCCAGAGGCTCGTGTCTAAAACGTATCCCAGGAAACCGGAGAGCAGCAAGGCTTCCCTGCCCCTCTCCCCTTCCAGCCACCTGCGGTGGGAATGACGCAGGAGGAGGTCGGCCTCCACCCTGCGGAAACGGGAAAGGGGATAGACTAAGGATATGCCCCCTCCGTACCGGCGGTCCCGCACCCAGCCCTCGTCCAGGTCATAGTACCGGTCGGAGAGGTGGAAGGCCCCCAAGACGTACTGGAGCCTCCGGGAGAGGTCCGCATAGGCGAAACCCACGTTCAGCCGTTTGAGGAAATCCTCCCCGACCTGGCCGGTGTACCCCAAGAGGAAGAGGAAGTGTTGGTCCCCTAAGACGTCCGTGAACCCGAGCTGTAGCCCCCCCTGCAGGCCGACCTCCGGGTCTCGAACCACCTGGCTTTGGGCTATATCTAAGCTGAACCTGCGTCTGTAGGAGTGCACGGTCCTGGCGGAGACTTCCTCCATCTGGGGGAGCGTCCACCCCTCCTCCCAGGGGATCGGAGGGAAAACTGCCACCTGCGGAGGGTCCTCCGGGACCTCTTTACGGTATATCAGGAACCTGTGCCTCTCGAAGCCTGTGAAGAGTAGAAACTTGCCATCAGGGGTCCAAGCCGGATCGAGGGCGCCAGTGAGCACCAAGCACGCCCTTAGGATGTGTCCATCCTCGTCTAAGAAATATATCCCGAAAGGCCCTTCCCTGTCCGAGCTGAAGGCCAAAAGCCTCCCGTCGGGAGACCAGGATGGGGTTATGTCCCGGTGGGGGCCAGAAGTGAGCTGGTAGATCCTGCGGGAGGACAGGTCGTAGGCGAAGAGGTTATGCGCTCCCATACGGGCCCTGTCGGAGCTGAATGCTATGCGCCCTCCGTCCGGGGACCAGGACGGGTCCCAGTCGCCGTAGTGGTCCCGGGTTATGCGTTCCACATCCCCGGTTTTCACATCCACTATGTAGAGGTCCGAGATGCCGTCATCCCCCAGGCCTGAGAGAGCAACCCGCCTCCCATCCGGGGACCAGGATGGGGAGGAAAGTTCCACAACCCCGGAGAGCGTTATGTCCCGCACGACGTCCCCCTTAGAGAGGTCCCAGAGGTACAAAACGTCCCTCCCTCCCCTCCTGGATACGAAGGCCAGGACCCCATCTTTGGAGACCGCCATCCGGCTTCTGAAGAGGTGGAAAGACTCGAATCTTTCGGTCCTTCCTCCCCGCACGACCCTGCGGAGCTTTCCATCGAAGGACTTTACGTATATGTCAGCGTAGCCTGACCTGTCGGAGAGGAAGGCGAACCCGCTCCCGTCCGGAAGCGGAACCGGCTTGGCGTCCATCCCCTGCCAGGTCAAGGGCTCGGCCGTGTGGGAGGGGAGATCCCCCTGAGCCATCAGGGGGTAGTAGCGCTTCTTAAGTTCATATCGCCAGGCACGGTCTAATTCATCGAGCCCCTCCCCGGTGGTCCGAAGGAATACACCTGCGAAGTCCCTCGCTTGCCACCAATTATCTAAAATATCGGCGAGGATCTCCTCCCCGTAGCGCTCCGCCATAAAGCTCACGAGGGACTGACCTTCTTTGTACATCAAATAGGTCCCGTCGATGCGGCCTATATCCCGCAGCGGCACTAAGACATCCGACAGAACTGCATCTCGCAGCACCATGTCAGCCTTAGAGTCCCATCCGTAGGAGAGGTACTCCGCCAGTCCTTCGGCGAACCACAGAGGTGGGGGATGTAGGTTATAAAAGCGGTGCCACTTAGCCAGCTCCTCGAGTTTATCGTAGGTGAAGACGTGTACTAGCTCATGCCGTATAACCCGCCTCAGCTCGGAGAAGGAGCCCGTATGCGGAACCACTACCCTGCCCTTGAGGAACTCCGTGAATCCCCCCACGGACTCCGGTAGGAGGTAGGGGACCACGTTGGTCTGCTGGAAGAAGGTAGGGGCGCTATAGAGGATCAGGGGGATGCGGCGGTGGACCGTGTGGCCGAGTTTCTCCCGGAACTCCCGGAACGCCTCCTCGGCCACGAGGGCTCCGAAGCGGGCTATACGTTCCTCCTGGGGGTAGAAGTAGACCTCGAAGTGCTCGGTGCGCAGAACCTGCCATCGGAAATTTGTATAGCGCACCTTGTTCTTCCCGAAGTACTGGGCCCTACCCTCCCCCCACAGGAGCCCGAGCATAACTACGGCCACAACCATCCCGTTCCATCCAAACATCGTGTCCTCCCGAAGCTCCGGAGGAACAATATAGCCCCGGAGGCTGTTCCTGTCAAGTCCGCCGCTCCACCCGTATAGCCGCCTCCCCGGGCACGGGACATCGGTGCTCGCACAGGCCGCATCCGACACACCACTCCCTGTATACCACTGGCCCACGGACGTCCTTTCCGGGCACGGGCTCAAGTTCCACGGCGTCGTACGGGCAGGCCTCGTCGCACACCAGACACGCCCTACCCCATCCCCAGGCAAGGCAGCGATCCTTCTGGACCACCGCGACACCGAGCTTCAAAGAGGGTTTCTCCTCGGCCGAAAATGGCCGGATGGCCCCAGTGGGGCATATATCCCCGCAGAGTGCGCACTCGGGTTCGCAGGGGCCGATGCGCGGGATGAGGCGGGGGGTCCAAAGGGCTTCCATCCCCCCCTCCAAAAGCATGGGCTGGAGGCCGTCCGTGGGACAGACCCTTATGCAAACGCCGCAGCGCACGCACCTGTCTAAGAACTCCTCCTCTGGAAGGGCGTTGGGTGGTCGGATGAGATGGGAGGGTCGGAGGACCCGAGAGACCACCCTCCTGCTCAGGATGCCCGTGAAGGCCCCAAGCCCCAGCGATATAAGTACAGCCCTCCGGGACGGCAGGAACCCGGGGAGGGCTTCCCCCTTCAAAAGGCCGAAGCGGACGATATTTTGAGGGCAGAAGGATATGCATATGCCGCACAGGATACACCTGTCCCTTCTGGTCCGTGCGGGGTCTTTCGGAGGGATGGCCCCCATCGGACAGTGCCGGACGCACAGCCCGCAGGACGCGCAGAGATCGCCCATCCTCCGGCGCAGGAGGCTCCAACGGGAGACGAAGCCCAAAAGGGCCCCCAGGGGGCAGATGTGCCTGCACCAGAACCTCGGGGCGATAAGGTTCAGGGCGAAGACCCCCGCGAAAATCCCTAAGGCCAGCTCTATGCCTTGGAAGTGGAAAGTACGCAAGGAGGCGTACGCCAACTCCTCCAAGCCCAGCCGCTCCCATAGGGGGGAGGTGAGCTGGAGGAGCCTCTCCCCCACGAAGGACAAGGGAGGGAAGAGGAGGAGGACGATGGAGCGGACCCACAAGCTCAGAGGGGAAAAGGCCAAGGGGAGGGAGAACCCCAGGACGACAGCTGTGGCTGCGAAGGACAAGGCCAGGACGCCAGATGAATCCCAGCTCCGCGGTGTGGAGGGGCCCTTCTTAGATGGGCAGAGTTCCAATAGCGTCCCCAAGGGACAGATCCATCCGCAGAAGGCCCTGCCCACGGCGAACCCGGAGGCCAGAAGCGCCAGCCCACCGAACCCCACGAACCTCCCGAAGAGCCAAAGCGGGTCCAGCCTCAAGATGGACCTAAGGAGAGCTTTCCCCCATAAGGACGCGGAGAAAAGGGCCGAGGCGAAAAGAAAAAGGGCCGATAGCTGCACCCACCTACGGCCCTTGAAGACGAACCTTCCCACCGACATCGTCCTATCCCTCCAGAATAGCTTGCACTTCCCTTATCACCCGGCACATCTCCTCTCCTGTTAGGGACGGATATATCGGCAGGGATACCGCCCTGCGGTACATCTCATCGGTCCCTGGGAAGTCCTCAGGTGGGAGGCCGAGATATCTATGGAGGGGCCGGAAGACCGGCCGGGCCGCCCCTATTCCCCCGGCCCTCAGGGCGTCCACCGCATCTTTCGCATCCCGGTCCACACGGACCACGTAGCGGTAATAGGCCGGCTCCGCATCCGGTATGCGGGGGGGGAGCTCCACCCTGGCTTCTGAAAGAGCGGCATCGTAAAGGGCAGCTATCTCCCGCCTCCGGGCTAAAAACCTCTCTAACTTTTTAAGTTGCACCCTTCCTAAGGCTGCCTGGAGGTCCGTCATCTTGAAGTTAAACCTGGGTCTGAGGTCCTCCTTCATATCGTACTCCCTGAGGTCGCGCGCCGTCCGGGCGACCTCGGGGTCGTCCGTCGCCACCATTCCCCCCTCCCCCGTGGCCATCATCTTGGTGGCGTAGAAGGAGAAGGCCGACGCCAGGCCGAAGCTCCCCAAGTGCCTGCCCCGGAGCCTGGCCCCTATGGCCATGGCGCAGTCCTCCACAACCGGAAGCCCCATCCGGGATATATCCTCCATCTCGGCCGGAAATCCGAACATATGGACAAGCATGACCGTCCTGGTCTTCGGGGTGGCCCTGCGGCGCAGGTCGTCCGGGTCCATATTTCCCGTGCGGGGGTCCACGTCCACGAGCAGCGGGATGGCCCCAACAGACCACACGGCCTGCACGAGGGCAGCGCAGGCGTAGCTAGGGACCGCGACCTCGTCCCCCTCCCCAACCCCGAGGGCCCTGAGGGCGAGAGTCAGGGCGGCAGTCCCCGAGCTGACGGCCACACCATATCCGACCCCGATGTAAGACGCCAGTTCCTCCTCGAACCGGGCGACTTGGGGGCCCTGGGCGATCTGGCCGGAGAGCACTACCTCGGCAGCAGCTCTGGCCTCCTCCTCCCCGAGGGTGGGCCGGGAATGGGGGATGAAGGCGCTCATCCCTTCCTCCCGCCTCGGATTATGGAAAGGCTCTCGGGCCCGCAGTTGAAGAGCAGGTCCACGACCGAGAGGTTCGGGACAAACTTCCCGTAGAGCTGGGGATAGACCGGGTGTTCGTACTCCTGGAATACGACCCTTATCCCGGCCCTTCGGAAGGCTTCCACGTCCATATATGCCCTTCCCCCGGAGCCGGCCAGATAGGTGTCGGCTCCCACCTGACGGCAGAGGTCTATGAGGCGTCCGTTCGGATCCTCCCTGGTAGGTTCCATCCGTGAGGCGATCTTAAGCTCAATCTGTATCCCCAACATCTCTTTAATGAACTGGATGGTGTGGAGGTTTACATCCACAAGCATCTCCCAAGACCTCTGGTATGTCTCCTCGAAGAAGGGGGCGTAAGCATCGAAATAGGGTGCCTTCCGATAGTTGGTGATCAGGGCCTGCCAGTGCTTCTTGCCCCACCGGACCCGGTTGTTAACCCAGACCTGGTCTATGCGGGCGGGAAACCCATACGTCACCGGCACGGTGAGCCACTGCCACCCCTGGGAGGTCTTTATCTTGTTTCTGTTCTGCCAGCCGTTCTTCTCGAACTGGACCGTATCCAGAACCACGAACACGTCCGCCCGGTCCATCTTATCGAAGTACCCCAGCCAGGGGAGATAATGGGGTTGATGAGCCGCAAGGACCATCCTTACCTCCGATGGTCGAGATCTCTTGCTCCCGAGGCAGGCGCGCTGACCGGGCCCCGGTATATCCCTGTTCATAGGCTATTAGTCCTGTGTATTAGACCCCGCCAACAACAAAGGGGAGCGGATGGCAGGGCCGGAGATGCCCTGAGTCCACTCCCCCGAGGCACCTCGCTTCCACAGGGCCCATCGTGGGTTCCCTAAGAAAGTGGTGGCGTATACCCTACGGCCCAGCCGCAGGACGTACGCCCCCATCTTTCCCCAACCTATGGTCAGCGATCCCCGTTCCCCCCAGTGGTCCTCGGTTATGCACTCCACTTGGGCACGGATACATCTCATCTCGTCATATGCCCTGACAAAAAAATTGGTCGGGGCGCCCGGATTTGAACCGGGGACCTCCTGCTCCCGAAGCAGGCGCGCTAACCGGTCTGCGCTACGCCCCGACATTCTACTTCAAGATAGTCGCTGTAGTTCTATCTCATTTAAAGGCCATTTTCAAATCCCACTTTTCGGTATCCCGATTAAATATAACATAGTCAAAGAGGCCACAGCTTCCATCCGGCCATCTGGGCCAGGGCAGCATAGTTGGTCAGATCTAGATGTAAAGGGGACACGGAAATGAACCCAGACTCCACTGCGGCGAAATCCGTCTCCTCACCCCCGGCCCAGGTGGGGTGTTGTCCTGCGATCCAGTAGTACGGTTTACTCCTGGGGTCGGTCTTCTCTACGATGGCCGTGCGGTATATCCTCCTGCCCAGCCTTGTAACTCGCACCCCTTTGATTTCCTCCCAGGGGAGAGGAGGGACGTTGACGTTGAGGAAGGTGCTATCGGGCATTCCATTGCGGAGCACATACCTGGCCAAGTAGGCCGAAAACTCGGCCGCCACCTTGAAGTAAGACCCTGTCTCCGCTAGGGACACCGCCACTGAGGGGACCCCTAAGAGCATACCCTCCATAGCCCCGGCCACCGTGCCGGAGTACGTCACATCGTCGCCCAAGTTGGGCCCGTCGTTTACTCCGGAGAGAACCAGATCCGGTCTGCGCTGGAGGAGCTTGTACACACCCAGCATCACGCAGTCGGTTGGGGTTCCGTTGACGGCGAAACACTGATCCCCTATTTCTCGCACCCTCAGAGGCTTGTGGAGGGTCAGGGCATGTCCTACCGCATTGCGCTCCCCCTCCGGGGCGATCACCACCACCTCCCCCACCTCCTCCAGCGCCTTCCTCAGGGCCTGAAGCCCCTTTGCAAAAACTCCGTCGTCGTTGGTCAACAGGATCAAAGGTTTCGCCAATTTCGGCCGACCGAACGGGAACTTGGATTTACCGCACAGCTTTCAGGGAATATTCACCCAGCAGTCTAAGATAAATTTTGTAATTTTGAAAAGAAACTTCCGGAGGCGTTTGGTGGTCCACCGACGGAATGTACCCTCCCTGTCTCATAACAGGCAGTATCCTCTCGGACTCCTCCCTCATCTCTGACTCACCTTTGCTCATCACCCTCTTGTCGTAGCCACCTATCATCTTGAGTCGTGGGTACCTACCGCGTAGTTCTACGATATCTACTCCCGCCTGTCTTTCCAGAGGGAGAAATCCCTCAACTCCCAATTCCGTTGGGATAATGCCGTATTCCTTGAGCCTCGGAACGATCTGCCAGTAGTAGGGGGCTATGAATTCGTCGAAAAGCGATTTCGAGATCATGGGGCCTTTGTTGTATGACATATCTTCAGCAAAGGTCATGAAATCGGGCCTGCATATTTCGCACAGTTCATCGAGGACCCGCAGGTTGTAATCGAGCAAATCTTGGTTTATTACATGTATAACCCATATTTCGCTTATTTTGTCGTAACATATTGAAAATATTGAGGTGAGTTGTCAAGGAAGTCAATTTTGAGCCCTTGCAACCCCATAATTAAAAGTGCCTTACAAAAATGAGCGAAACATGCCTATAACTTCAGGCTTATCGTAAAATGCGTACAGATGTTCTTCTGTCCCAAAAAGCGTCCGTGGGAACCAGAAGAAGCCATCGAAGGTTATCCAGACGACCATATCTCCTTGCCTCTGCCGTACGGCCCATTCCTCCAGAGTGTTTACGTCAAAGGCTTCTTCCGGATAGAGGTGTTCCCTGACACGGACATAGCTGTCCATATCCGAAACTACACCCCTTCCGTAATCGGCTTTCGGAAACGTAGGCCTCCTCGGATTTATCCATAGCTGCCTATACGTATGTTGTCTATACTTACTTCGTTCCTTTGGATTTCTCTCCTCTTTTCTGAAAGGATAAAAATGATCGGGGCGACTGGATTCGAACCAGCGACCACTGGCCCCCCATGCCAGTGCGCTACCTGGCTGCGCCACGCCCCGACCCGAAAAATGGTGGGCTATGCAGGACTCGAACCT
>DTXA01000501.1 GCA_012962735.1 Candidatus Latescibacterota bacterium | reverse complement strand
CCTCCTTAATGAGCAAGGGGATGTGCTCACTAATGATCACGTATTAAAAAGCTTAGAGGGGGCAAAGGCGATCAGAGTGAAGTTGGGCGATGGTTCGGTGCGTGAGGCGCGAATCATGGTGAGCAAGCCTGAGTTGGACCTAGCCATTTTAAGCATCGGTCCCACTACTCCACATGCATATCTTGGGAATCCATTGGTGCTTCAGGAAGGGAAAAGACTCAGAGTCATTGGCTTCCCCGCTGCAGGTGAGCTCGGATGTGATGTCCCTGCTACCACCCAAGGACAACTCACCCGGCGCGATGTGAAGCCCCCTGAAGGTTTCACTCTGTCCATGGCTTCCGGAGTCGAGGTGCCGGCCTGTCCTGCAGAGGGGGTTCTGGAGCTCCAAGCCGATCCTGAGATAGGAGGGGCCTTGGCCATCCCCGGCTCCAGCGGCAGCCCTGTCATTAACGAGAAGGGCCAAGTTGTCGGCATTCTGTGCGGAGGCAGGGAAGTTGAGGTAAGGGGTATCAAGGTGATCGCCGCATATGTCGTCCCCGTGGACCTAACACTGAAAGAGTTTGAGGAGCTAGGCCCGCGGGTGCCGCCCCATGCTCCAGAGTTCGGGGTGAGGACTGATGAGGAGATTGTAAAGGTCAGCGGGCCTGCCGAGGTCGAGGAGGGCCAAGAGATTGCCTTGCAAGTGGGCTTCTGGGATGCTAACGGGGATTTGGAGGCCGTAGAGCTCCGAGCGATCAGCCCTTCCAAAAGGAGAATATCCGGATGGTCTCCGATCCCAAGATCCCCTCCCAGAATCCGGCCATCGCGGTCGGGCCGGGTGGGGAGATCCTCATAGTCTGGGAAGGTGGCGAAGAGAAGGAAAGGGAGATCTACTTCAGCCGATCTACCGATGGGGGTGAGAGCTTCACCACCCCTGCTAATGTCTCTAACACTCCAGAAGGGGACTCTCAAGATCCGGCCATAGCTGTAGACCAGACAGAGGGGCTCGTCTATGTAGCCTGGTCGGACAACACCCCCAAGGACAACCCCGAGAGGGACTTTGAGATCTTTCTCACCTCCGCTCAGATGCTCGAGGAGCCCTTCGTCTTCACCCCTCCACTTAACATCTCTAACAATGCCACTCATTCCTCGAACCCAGATATCGCTGTGGGAGCCAGGGTAGCTGGGGAGCCCCCAAGCCCCAGGATCTTCGTGGTCTGGGAGGATAAACAACGAGGGAGGATCGCCATCTTCTTCAGGCAATCTACGGCCTTCTCCTCGCCTATGGAGATCTCAGAGGATCGGATCTACAGGAACCAGAACCCAGCGATAGCCACAGGCCCAGAACCCGGCCACATCTTTGTGATCTGGCAAGCTGCACTGACCACCTCGGCGAATCCAGAGATCCTGCTCACCAGCGCTGAGGATGCAGGGAAAGACCTCCTTATCCCTTCCTTCACTATACCTTTTAACCTCTCCAATACCGCCGGCCCCTTTCAGAGGCCGGCCATAGCTGTAGATGAGCAAGGGGAAAGGTTCATCGTGTGGGAAGAATCGAAGGACCGTTATGACCTGAAGCCGGAAATCGTCTTCAGATGCTCTCTTCTGCCTTTCATCCCACCTTTGGAGGTCTACGACAGCGATGATCGCTTCTCCCTCTCCCCGGCTATAGCAGTCTATGCTGGGGAGATCTATGTGGTCTGGGAGGAGGAAGGAGGAGAGGGAACCCAAAGGGGCGAGATATTCTTCACAAGGGCAAGGTATGAGATTTATTAAATTGAAACCTTTCAGCCATTAAGGTATAATTTAAGGGAGAGGAGATGAAGGGGGTAAAGCCTGATGAGAAGGTCAAGATCATGGCTCGTGGGTCTTCTACCCTCGCTCCTGTTGATGGTAGGAGCGCTGATTGCCCCGACCCCTATCCAGGGTCAAGGGGAAGAGACCCCCTTCATCCGTGGTCACGGCCTCGGCTACGGCTGGCTCATCGATATCCAAGGCCCCTCCGGCACCTTCCAGGCAAATGGGATCACCTGGAGGGTGGAGCTCATCTTCCAGCAGGAGAATTCGATCAGGTCGTCTACTTATACGCTATGGTTCCTCGGGCGAAAGCCGGATAACTTCATCGAGCTTTACATCGATCTCGATCACCAGAGCGGTGATACCTTCTTTGTTCATTACTATAATTACAGGGAAGGGAGCTATCAGGTAGAGCAATTCAGCGGCCGCTATGATCTTGACGGATTCGATCCCAGCCCCTCCTTCATGGCAAGCTATACCCCTCGGGGCAAGATCCCTGATTATGAAGGGCGGGACTTCCTAATCGATTCAGAATATACCTACCTCACTCCTGAGGAGGGGCAAATCACCTATGAAGATAAGCTCCAACTGGCGGTGTACCCCGTCTTCTATGGGGCTGTCACTCCAACATGGCGTGAGGTATGGGCTATTGCCGTGGAGCCCAGCAGCCGGCACACCTACTTCCTTATCTTCTACACGATCACCCCCAACACTTGGGTCCTGGACCTCTGGAGTGGAGAGCTCCAGCTATTGCCTCTAGGCCAGGTAGTTATCACCGGGGACTTTGTCATCGTCTCCCGTGATGCCCGACTATGACTTGAACCATGGAGAGCAGGAGCCCTAAGGAGCCGGTTTCACCTCCACCGCGATATCGTAGTATTTGACGATGATCTCCCCCAGATCAGGCAGGATCTCGAGGTCGTTGTGGCGCACAGTGATCCAAACATCGATCAAGACCTTGAGCTTCTCCACCTTCCCCTTGGCGATGAAGCCGTTGATCCCCTCTAGTTCGAGAGGCTTCAGTAGCGACTCGGAAAAGGCCCGCTCCTCGGCAGGCACTGGCACAGTGAAGGGACAGCCCTCCACCAAGCTCTGGGGATCGGTTTTGAAGGTGCAAAACTGCCGCCGGATGAAGCCCTGCTCTTGGCCGACGGCATCCAGGAGGCGAAGCTCGACCCGAACGCCTGAATCGCCATCGAGCCAGCCCTCCCTGATGCGCTGCTCGGAGAAGTTGAACTTCTTGTAAAGGGCCTTGAAGTTGAGCTTCAAGTCCTCTATAGGCGTGGTGAGCGGCAGCTCGCACTCGACCTTAGAGGGGCCAACTTGCACCTGCAGTGAGCTCTCTACGATGGTGAGCTCGACCAAGTCCAGCTTGCACTCCCCCGGGGGGATCGGCCCGGGCTCGATGGGAATCGACTTTATCTCCACTTCACGGGTGACCTGGCAGAGGGTGCTCTCCCTGGCGGTCGTCCGGGTGCTCTCCCTGGCGGTCGTCCGGCAGTATTT
>DTXA01000500.1 GCA_012962735.1 Candidatus Latescibacterota bacterium | reverse complement strand
TTGTGCCTCCTTCGGGGGCATACCTTCGGGGGAGCCCAACCCCACCGGAGCGAGGTCGGTGCGGGAGGTCTTAGAGCAAAATGGGATCTCCAAGCCCCTCATCAATGTGCCCGGATGTCCCCCCCATCCCGATTGGCTGGTGGGCACGATCGCTATGGTGCTCCTGAAAGGCCTTCCAGAACCCGATGACCTGGATCCGGCCCTTAGGCCCAAGGCCTTCTACGGGAAACTGATCCACGATAACTGCCCGAGGAGAGCGTACTTCGACTCCGGCCAGTTCGCCGGGCACCCCGGGGAACCCGGATGCCTTTACGAACTCGGCTGCAAAGGGCCGATGACCTATGCGGACTGTCCTTTGAGGCTCTGGAACAATGGCGCCAACTGGTGCGTGGGGGCAGGTGCTCCCTGCATAGGTTGTACGGAGCCGACGTTCCCGGACAGGCTCCAGCCGATATTTGAGAAGCTGGACGAAACCCGGTTGGAGCGGTTCAAGATCCGCACCCGTTGAACTCAGGGAGGAAAGATGGCCGTCAGGACCGTAACCATAGATCCGGTGACCCGCATAGAGGGCCATCAGAAGATAGAGGCACTGGTGGAGGACGGGGTCGTTCGGGAGGCCAAAAGTTCCGGGATGCTTTTCCGGGGGTTTGAGATCATCCTCCGGGGAAGGGACCCGAGGGACGCCCAGAGGATAACCCAGAGGGTCTGCGGGGTCTGCCCGGCCTCCCATGCTGTGGCCTCGGCCCTGAACTTAGACAGCGCCTTCGGTATAGCCGACAAGGTCCCGGACAACGGGAGGATCATACGTAACCTAATCTTGGGCTCTAACTACCTCCAGTCCCACATCCTCCACTTCTACCACTTGGCAGCCCTAGACTACGTGGACGTGACCGCTATGGCGGACTACGAGGGGGAAGACCCGGAGATGCGATCGGTCCGGGAGTTCCTGGCCCGTGGAGCCTTAGGGCCGTTCCTCCCCCGGTACGAAGGGGATTATAGGTTCGATAAGGCCACCAACAGAAAGCTTGTACGGGATTACCTCACAGCCTTAGAGATGCGGCGCCTCGCCCACGAGATGGTGGCGATGTTCGGTGGGAGGATGCCCCACAACGCCACTATCGTCCCCGGCGGCGTCACCGAACACCCCACAGTGGACAAGATGGCGGGCTTCCTATGGCGGCTGAACCGGATAAGGGACTTCATAGAAGCTGTCTACATCCCGGACGTCCTGGTCTTGGCCAAGGTCTACCCCGATTACTTCGAGATAGGAGCAGGACCTGGGAACTTCCTGTCGTACGGTGTCTTCGACTTAGACGGAAGGAACCCGGACTACACCAAAAGGGACCGGTTCTACGCCCAAGGGGCCTTGGAAGGCATGAGGACTTTGAAGGACCTGGACGTCGCCCAGATCACCGAAAGCGTCCGGCACTCTTGGTTCGAAGGGAAAGGCCCTCTCCACCCCTCGCAGGGCCTGACCGAGCCTGCCCCGGGGAAGGAGGGCGGGTATAGTTGGATCAAATCCCCCAGGTACGGGGGCAAGGTGTACGAGGTGGGCCCCCTCGCAAGGGTGTTGGTCTCTTACGTGGCCGGAAGGGAGCCCGTGCGGAGACTCTTGGACGATACCCTAAAGGAGTTGGGTGTAGGGCTTGAGAAGATGAACTCAGCTTTAGGCAGGCACATAGCCAGGGCCTTAGACGCCAAGCTCGTGGCGGACGCTATGGCGGAATGGGTGCTCCAGCTCGAGCCCGGTGAGCTGGTGTGCGCCCCTTACGAACTCCCCCAAAGGGCCGAGGGGATGGGGATCACAGAGGCCCCCAGAGGTGCGCTTGGGCACTGGATACAGATAGAGGATGGGAAGATCGCCCACTACCAGCTCGTCGTCCCCACGACCTGGAACGCCTCCCCTAAGGACGACCGGGAACAGCCTGGGCCTATGGAGCAGGCGCTCATCGGCACAAGGGTCAGAGACTTAGAGAATCCCTACGAGCTGGGTCGGATCGTCCGCTCCTTCGACCCCTGTCTGGCGTGTTCTGTCCATGTGATAGATGTGAGGGGGTGGTAAGACATGACATATACCGCCGTAGTGGGCGTCGGGAACGTCCTGATGGGGGACGAGGGAGTGGGGATTTGGGTGGCAGAGGAACTGAGGAGGACGAAGCTGCCCGAGGAGGTGGTGGTGTTCGACGGGGGCATCGCCCTTCTGGACCTCCTCGGGGAAGTGGAGGGGTTCGATAGGCTGGTCATCGTAGATGCGATGTGGGGGGATGGGCCTCCGGGGGCGATCTACCGGCTCGGGCGGGATGAGCTGAGAAGCGGGGGAACTGGTTTCTCCCTCCACGAGATGGGGGTTGTGGGGGCCCTGGAGGTGGGAAGGCTGACGTATCGCGTTCCGGAGGAGGTCGTCCTCATCGGCATAGAACCCGAACGCATAGGGCCCGGGATGGAGCTCTCTCGGACTTTACAGAAGCGGCTCCCGGATATCGTCCGGGCTGTTATGCGGGAAGTAAAAAGGAGGGAAGATGATAATCTCCGAACCCAAGCCTATCGAAGAAGTCGTAAGTTCCCTCCCCGGGAGGGTGTTCATCTTAGCCTGCGGGGGGTGTCCGGTGGGGTGCAAGAGCGGGGGAGAGGAACGGATGGCCGAACTTGCCGAGGCTTTGACCCAAGCGGGCAAGGAGGTAACTGGGAGGGCTCAGATAGATTTCCTGTGCAACAAGGCCCTCGTGGGCTCCCAGCTATGGTACTACCTGCCTCAGCTCAGACGCAGCCAGGGGGTTCTGGTGGTTTCGTGCGGGATAGGGGTGCAGGCAGTGGCCAGGATGGTGGACCTGCCGGCCTTCCCCGCCAACAACACCTTCTCCAGCGGGGGGATGCAGGGGCTCTGGCCCTCTGAGGAGAGGTGTGCAGGCTGCGGGGACTGTATCTTGGACCTCACGGGGGGTATCTGTCCTATTACTATGTGCTCAAAGAGCCTGCTCAACGGCACCTGCGGCGGCCAGCGGGATGGGAAGTGCGAGGTGGATTCCGAGCGGGACTGCGGGTGGTATTTGATATACCAGCGTCTGAAGGAACTGGGAAAGCTGGACAACCTCAAGAAGATACCGCCTCTCCGGGACTACAGGAAGAGGGAGGTCCCAGGGCCCCAGCGTAGGACCACAAGGTGGGCCCTGGAGAAGCCGGAGATATACGAGGCTCCAAGGCCTACCGGGACAAACGGTAGGCCAGTGTCTCTGGCTTTAGGCCACATAGGGAGGGAAGATGAGTAGATTGCAGGAGAGCTTGGAGCGGAGGGAGTTCGTGGTAACCGGGGAGATCGGCCCTCCCAAGGGCGTCGACATAGAGTCCACTTTGGAGGAGGCCTCCCACCTCAGGGGCCGTGTTGTGGCGATCAACGTCACCGATAATCAAAGCTCGGTGATGCGGATAGGATCGCTTGGAGTATGTATAAGACTGCTTCAGGAGGGCTACGAGCCGATCTTTCAAGTTACCTGCCGGGACAGGAACCGGCTGGCCCTCCAGTCGGACATCCTAAGCGCCTATATCCTCGGGGTCCGCAACATCCTCACCCTCACCGGAGACCATCCGACGCTCGGCGACCATCCCCAGAGCAAGCCGGTCTTTGATCTCGATTCCGTGAGCCTGCTTATGGCCATCACCTCCCTTATGGAGGGGAAGGACCTGGCCGGGAAGGAGCTGGATGGGAGGCCGTCCGACCTCTTCCCCGGCGCGACCGTCACCCCCGGGGCCGATCCCCCGGAGCCCCAGCTCATCAAGATGGAGAAGAAGATAGAGGCAGGGGCCAAGTTCTTCCAGACCCAGGCGATATACGACCCCGAGGTCTTTGAAAAGTTCATGAACCATGCCTCCCGGTTCGGGGTTCCTATCTTGGCTGGGATCGTGCTCATCAAGTCCCCCGCGATGGCCCGGTATATGAACGAAAACGTGCCTGGGGTGTTCGTCCCGGACTCCATAGTCAAGCCGCTTTCGGAGGTCTCCAGGAAGGACCGTGCCAAGAAGAGCATAGAGCTTATGGCCGGGCTCATCCGGGAGTTGAAACCCATGTGCCAGGGGGTGCACATTATGGCCATGGGATGGGAGAGATACGTGCCTGAGCTTCTGAACGCCTGTGGATTGTGACGGACAACCGGGAAGGTCATCCCGCAAGGGGCATCGAGAAGATGGAGGGCAGGTCTCCCTGGACCTGCCAGTGCGGACGGAACTTATAGGGGATAGCTTCGTATTGGACTGAGGGATTGCCTGTGGACCAGCCCTTCTATGTCCCGACACATCCTCAACTCGCCGTCCACAGCCTGGTATACCTTTATCTCCTCTATCCGATTCGTGCCTAAACCCCTCTCCGTCGCAACCCTCAGGACCCCGACCTGTGAGGGGTCCAGTCCTATCAGGTAGCTGGCGACCGCGTCCACGCACACCGGGTTGACCCCCGCGACGGCCAATCCCACGGGGATGTTCCTCCCCCGAAAGAAGCCCGTGCCCTCCCGCGCTACTATCCCATCTATCATGTTGAGGGAAGGCCGTATCACCAACGCGAGGTCGCACACCCGATGGAAGAACACCTCCGCCTCCTCACGAAGCCGGGAGGTCAGCAGTTCCCTCCGGCGCTCGTCCCTCTCCTCCCGGGAGATCGCCATGCCCTTCAGCATCCATTCCTTGCAGAACCACCTCTCCCTCTGAGGGATCACCACTCCCATCAAGTTCTTAGTACACAGGCTCGCCTCTCCCAACAGGAACGTCTTCAGCTTCGCCGCGTTCACCAGATACTTGCCCTCTACCATCGTCCGCGCCACCCGAACCTCCTTCAACACCTTCCCCCCCTCTATCGGAACCCGCACGGGTTCGTCGAAGTTGAGGTTGACGAGCTTTATCCCCCTCCTCCGCGCGAGGTCCGCATATCCGCTCTTCTGCCAATACTCGGACATATCCCCACTTCCCCCACCCTCTGCGACGATGACCTCGCTTCCGAGCCCGTCGAAGTAATCCACGATCCCCTCTACGAACGAGGGGTGGGTGATGATACCCGAATCGGGAGGAGCGGGTACGGTGATGTTGGGTTTGACGATCACACCTCCACGAGGTATGGGATGCATCGCCTCCAGAAGCTCCCTGGCGCCACGTCGGATGTCCTCCGGGGAAGGTTCCCCTTTCACATTTACCCGGTGGATACACACCACATCGGCCCTTTCCCACACCATAGATTCCTCCTCACGTGAATCCGCTTTCACAGCTGGAAGAAGATGGCGTTGTCGGTCATCCCTGTGAAGAAATCGATGACCAGCCAGACCCCGGCGGTGGTGTACTGCCCCAGGATCAGGCCCAAGAAGAAGGGGCGGGTCCTCCTGTACAGCCTGGGTCCCCCGTACTTCAACACCAGGGCCTTTAAAAGCCATGCGAGGAAGATGCTGAAGGATATCTCGTCCACCACCCAGATGCCCCCTATGGGGAACCCGAGGGGGTGCAAAGGCCACCATAAGAAGCGCTGCCTCGCCAGCATCAGAAGTCCCATGGCACCGGCGCCGATCCCGGTGGAGAGCCACCCACCCCAGTCCACCGGGGTGGGTGAGTTGATCTTGGATGCGATATAGTTGAAGGGGGCCAGGGCCCCCCCTCCGAAGAACCACGGATTGAGGTTTATGCCCCCGTACGTGTACGACAGCTTCAAGATGATCCATATCGACCCGATCAGGCTGACGACGATGCTGGCGAGCATCGCCCAGAAGAGCGGTTTCTTGCTTCGGGTCTTTATCTCCTCACTCAACTTCAGGCCGTTGGCACAAGAGGCCATGACGAACGTCCTTATGTCGGCAGCCCAGACGTAGGTGAAGGCCAAAGAGGTCAGGCCGACTGAACCTAAGGCCGGACATCCGACCCCGGATACCACGATATCGGGGGCAGCCATTGGGGCCCTGGCGGCCGCCACCCCGCCCTCCGCGACGATCCGGGTCACCCCGACGAAGATGACGAGAGCGGCGGAGAGGAACAGGGGCACGATCGGGGGAGGAAGGCCGGAGGCCCACAGCCAGAGGCTGCAGAAGGCGAGCCCTCCTATCAAACAGAGGAAAGCGGTCCGGTAGGGGAGCATTTCTCCAGAATCGTCGACCTCGGGAGCACCCCTGAGGGCCTTTTTCAGCACTTCTTTCAGGTGTCTCCGCCCCACCCAGAGCCCGAACAGGACGAGCACGATCATGGCTCCCATCTTCTGATGGGCCAGGATCGGCGAAGTGGGAATGCTGTATATGCCCAGCTTCTCCGTGCTGGTGATGCCTAAGACGTTGAAGGCCCCCTCCTGTACCTTGGCGAGCAGGTTGAAGAACCAGATGCCGAAGGCCACATCGAGGCTGATCAAGTAAGAGAAGCCGACCATGGGAAAGCTCACCCTCAAGATGAGCGTGGTGGTGCGGCGGAAGATAGGGAAGGTCCTCACCAAGTTCACCCTGGGCAGGAAGTGGAAATAACCGTGGAGAGCGTTCAGGCTCCCCACGACGAGAGGGATAGAGAACCCCATCCACA
>DTXA01000499.1 GCA_012962735.1 Candidatus Latescibacterota bacterium | reverse complement strand
GTATCTGAGCGAAGCGAAGAACTTTTTAGGGCTATATTCTTGGGGCATACATTGGAGTTTCCTCTCTGAATATACAAGACCTTCCGGCAAAGTCAAGACCCTTTCCCCACGAAAAGCTTGACATCCACGGCAGTCTTTTGTTTATTCCCGAAAGGCGAGGGTTATTGATCTCGATAAGGAGGTGAAGGTGGAACGGGAGATCGGATTCGGCGTGGTTGGCCTGGGGATGGGCGCCCACCACGCCCAGGCTGTCCACAACGCCCAGGGGGCCCGACTGGTGGCCGTGTGCGACATGGACGAGAGGCGGCTGGGCCGGGTGGCCTCCCAGTACAGTGTGAAGGCGTACCGGAGGTACGAGGACCTGTTGGCCGATCCCGAAGTGAAGGTGGTGAACATCTGCACCCCCAGCGGCACGCACACTGATATGGGGGTCCGGGCGGCCGAGGCCGGCAAGCACATCCTGGTGGAGAAGCCCCCCGACGTCACGGTGGAGAAAGTGGACCGGCTGATAGATGCGGTGCGGCGGGCCGGGGTCAAGGCCGGGGTGACCTTTCAGTCCCGCACTTTCCCCCTCAACCGCCGCATCAAAGCGGCCGTCGAAGAAGGCAGGCTGGGCAGGCTCATAGGAGTTAACGCCTGGCTGCCCTGGTGGCGGTCTCAGAGCTACTACGAAGGCCCCCACGGGAGCTGGAAGGGCACCTGGGCCTTAGACGGAGGAGGGTCCCTGATGAACCAGGGGGTGCACACTGTGGACCTCCTGCAGTGGATAGCGGGGCCGGTGCGCTCGGTGATGGGGCGGTACGGGGCCTTCGCCCACGACATAGAGGCCGAGGACACCACCGTGGCGGTTTTGAACTTCTCCTGTGGCGCGGTGGGCACTCTGATGACCACTACCTGTGCATATCCCGGCCTCCCCCAGATGGTGCTGTTCTACGGCGAGAGGGGCTCCATCCTGAAGGAGGAGGACACACTCAAGGTCTGGCGGATAAGGGGTGAGAGGGAGGAGGAGGAACGGGAGATGCTCGAACTCTACGGCCCGCGGCGTCGGGAGGGCCCGACCACAGCCTCAGACCCCATGGCCGTGGGGTCCGCCGGGCACCAGGGCCTGGTCGAGGACATGGTCCGGGCCATACGGGAGGGCCGGGAGCCGTACATAACCTTGGAAAGCGCCCGACACACCGTGGAAATAGTCACCGCCATCTACGAATCCTCCCGCACGGGGAGGGAGGTCTTCCTGTGAGGAAGTGGGCATTCCCGGTCCTGGTTGTGGGGCTGGGGGTGGAGTTCCTGTTCCTGCAGTACGTGCGTTGGGGGGAGCCCCTGGGCTTGGACCAGGGGCTTTTTGCCTGTGGGGAGACCGCCTGGTGGCTGGGGCCGTGGCTCGTCCTGTCCATATTCGGCGTTAGGGAGAGGTTCCTGAGGCGACTCAGGGCGGACCCTTTTTACATCGGGGGATACCTTTACGAGGCCCGTATAGGGCATTTCCTGCTGTTACGAAGGAGGTCTTAGATGCGCATCGTGCTCCAGCGTGTCAGGAGGGCGAAGGTTTGGGTGAGGGATGAGGTGAAGGGGGAGATCGGCCGGGGTATGGTGCTGTTGGTGGGCGTCAGGCGGGGGGACAGCCACGAGGACGCCAGGTGGTTGGCCCACAGATGCTCCGGGCTGCGGATTTTCGAGGACGGGGAGGGCAAGATGAACCTCTCCCTGCTCGATATCGGCGGAGAGGCCCTCGTGGTCTCCCAGTTCACCCTGTATGGGGACACGAGGAAGGGGATGCGGCCCAGCTTCACCGAGGCCGCTCCCCTGCAGGAGGCCGAGGCCCTGTACCGGACCTTGGTGGAGACACTGAAGGCCGAGGGCGTACCTGTGCGGACCGGGGAGTTCGGCGCGAGGATGTTGGTAGAGATAGAGAACGAAGGCCCCGTGACCCTGATTTTAGAGAGATGATAGATCCTGTGGAAAGTATCTGAGCGAAGGACTTTTTGGGGCTATAAGGGTTACCTGACCTCTATGCAGACCTCGGTAGCCGGGAATGCGGTGCCCTTGGGGTCCTTCAGGAAGGCTACGGCGGTGTACACCCCCGGTCCATTGAAGAAAGGAATCGGGAAGCGGAACTTTCGACCCTCCACCTCGATCTTCCCCCGGGAGCCGTCCCGGTATCGTTTGCGCGGGGGCAGAAGCGGCCGAAGTTCCATCTTCTCCTCGGGGAGGGTGTACCACCTTGGTAAACGGTCGAGCTCCCAGAGGGACAGGGGCTCAGGGAGGGGTTCGTGGAAGACGAGGACGGCATGCAGGGAATAGCCCTTTTTCAAAATCCTCCCCGAGAGGTAAACCCTTTCCTCATCCATCCGGGCCCTCTGCGGAGGGGGGGGACTGAAGTCCACATATCGGCTCAAGAAGAGCTGGGCGATGTACACCCGGCCCGCATCGAAGGCCAGGCCGATGCCCACGTGGGTGTGATGGGGGTTCAGTATGGACCTCCGGTGGCCGTCGTTAGGGGGTTTCTCAGCCAGCATCCCCCTGTAGCTCTCAAATACGGCCCGACGCACGTTGATGTGGTCCCCGGGTCCGGATGGACGGCAGGATGCGAACCCAAGGTTCTCCGCGTTGTACTCAGTCCCTCCTGCCAAGGCGTATCGTTGGTAGGGCTTTCGGCCGGATAGATCCCAATGGGAAAAGTACCTCTCCCGGAGCATCTCCCGGGCGTGCGCCTCGGCCACCCGGGAAGCCCTCCCGTCCCAACGGAGTGGGGAGAGGCCGTATCGGGCCCGGTCCCGGTTTATCTGGGAGAGCAGCTCCTTCTTGAGCGTCTCCACGTGCCGGGCCATTATCCCCTGCCCGGGCGCGCAGCGCAAGAAGGCCACGAGGACCAGGATGCCTATGCGGAAGCTCTGGCGCATATATATGCTCCGGCACTTCCCACAGATGTTAATATCGGGCCAAACAGGCGAAAAATCAACCCAAAAGTGGACGATCTCCCGGTCCAAGGAAAAAGCAGGGTCCCTTGGGGGAAGGAATGGACATGTCTCTTATCTTGGCCTTTCTGCTGAGCTACCTACTTGGCTCCCTCGTCCCAGGGCTCTGGGTCCCGAGGCTCAAGGGGATCGACATAAGGGAGCACGGAAGCGGAAACCCCGGAGCTACTAACGTCTACAGGGTCCTGGGGTGGAAGTACGCCCTCCCAGTGGGCATAACAGATTTCGGGAAGGGGCTTGCGGCCGTGGCCTTAGCCTCCCACCTGGCCGGGCCTTTGGCCTGGGGCCCGATCCTCTGCGGCCTGGCCGCCGTAGTCGGCCATATGTGGCCTATATTCGGGGGCTTCAGGGGTGGGAGGGGGGTGCTCACCGCAGCCGGTGCGTTGACGGGCCTGGCCCCGTTGGGGGTCCTCGTGGCCGTCGTCGTCTGGTCGGTCGTGGCATTCTCTACCAAGTACGTATCCCTCGGTTCCATATCCGCGGCCGTGGCCTTCCCCCTGAGCCTGGTGGTGCAACGGGAACTTGGGGTTCCGGTCTCAGACGGGCTTTTGGGGCTCTCCGCCCTCGTGTGCGCCCTTATAATCCTCCGCCACCGGCCCAACATACAAAGGCTCCTGAGAGGTGAAGAGCACAGGTTCAGGAGGAAGAAGTGAGGATAGCGATCGTGGGAGCGGGAGGTTGGGGCACGGCCCTGAGCGTGCTGCTGGCCTGGAGGGGCCACGAGGTCTACCTCTGGCAGAGGGAGAAGGACCTGGCCGAGGAGGCCAGGTCCATCCGGGAGAACAGGGTTTTCCTCCCGGGAGTGCTGATCCCCGAAAGGGTGAAAATCTCCTGGGACATGGCCGATGCCGTCTTGGATGCCCGGATGTGGGTATTCGCAGTGCCCTCGCAGTACATGCGCTCTGTGGCCCGGAAGGTGCGCGAAATAAGCGAGGGGAGAGGGAAGGTCGTGGTGAGCGTGGCCAAGGGGATAGAGGAGGGGAGTCTGAAGAGGATGTCGGAGGTTCTGCTGGAGGAACTTCCAGGAGCGACGCCGGAGACCCTCGCTGTCCTTTCCGGCCCCAGCCATGCGGAGGAAGTGGGTCGTGGGATGCCCACCTCGGTGGTGGTGGCGTCCAAATCCCAGCAGACAGCCCGGGCAGTGCAGGAGGCCTTCTTCTGCCCTCGCTTCAGGGTCTACACCAGCGACGATGTGGTGGGAGTCGAGCTCGGCGGCGCCCTGAAGAACGTGATAGCCATTGCGGTCGGAATCTGCGACGGACTCGGCCTGGGGGACAACGCAAGGGGCGCCCTGATGGCCAGGGGACTGGCCGAGATCACAAGGCTTGGCGTCGCTATGGGGGCCCAGCCCCAGACCTTCGCCGGCCTTTCAGGCGTGGGGGACCTTATAGCCACCTGCATCAGCCGGCACAGCAGAAACAGGTACGTAGGGGAGCAGATAGGGAGGGGGCAGAAGCTGGAGGAGGTCTTAGGGAAGATGGTCATGGTGGCCGAGGGGGTGCGCACGACGTCGGCTGTCAGGGAGCTGGCCGGCCGCTATGGGGTCGAGATGCCAATAGCGGAGAAGGTGTATCAGGTGCTGTTCGAGGGATGCGACCCCAAAAGGGCTGTTGAAGAGCTGATGCTTCGCCAGCCCAGGCCCGAGGTATGGGGGTGGGCTTGAGCAAGGTCTACTACTCAATAGGTGAAGTGGCGGAGCTGGTCGGTGTGCGCCCGTCCACCCTGCGCTACTGGGAGCAGGAGTTCTCCGTGCTCCGCCCTAAGAAGAACAGGGCTGGGAACCGGGCCTACCGAGAGCGGGACATCAAGACCGCTCTTGTCATCCGCAGGCTGTTGTACGAGGAGGGGCACACCATAGAAGAGGCCAAAGACAGACTGAAGGACTATAACTTCCTGCGGAAGCTCCTGAAGCGGCCTTTGGAGGAACTTATGACCCCCTCCGACCCCGTCGCCTATCTAAAGCGCGAACTCTGGAGCCTGTTACAGTGGGTGAAGGGATGGTGAGAGCTGGCAGGAGAGTCGCCTATGTCGGTGTTATGGCAGGGCTTACGGCGGTGGGAGCCTTGATCAGGGTCCCGCTCTGGCCTGTGCCCCTCACCCTCCAGGTATTCTTCGTGCTCCTTTCCGGGGCCGTCCTGGGCCCGGGCTGGGGGGTCCTCAGTCAGGTGGTGTACTTAGGGCTCATATTGGTCGGGCTGCCCCTCTCGGCCTCGGGAGGGGGGCTCGGGGTGGTCCTCTCCCCGACCTTCGGGTACCTGCTCGGGTTCCCGGTGGCCGCCGGCATAACGGGGGCGCTGAGGGGGAGGGGGTTCGCTCGGACTTGGCTCGCCATGTCGGTGGGTCTGGCCGCGATCTACCTGATGGGGGTCTCGTACTTAGGGTTCTACTTCGAACACATAGCCCATGCCCCCCGCTCCACCTCCGACCTCCTCCGCTTAGGGATGTTGCCCTTCCTGCCCGGAGACATGGCAAAGGCCCTTCTGGCCGCCTACGTAGCTGAGCGACTGGCTACCGGAGCGCATCTTGGACGTTAAGGAGATGTGGGTCCACACCCACTTCCTCACCGACTGCGAGAAGCTCCCGACCGAAAGTATGCACTGGATCGAGGCCGGGATAGAGCCCGTGCTCAGGAGGCTGGGCATAGTCTATGGAATACACTCCGAGGTCAGGAATGATCGTTCACTTTAAAGGAGCATATATAAGGACATAGTGGCCCCGGGCCAGCCACCGGGGTTACGGGAGACATTTACCCGGGGCGGGCTGGCGCCCCGAAGGAAGGAGGTGTGCTATGCCGAGACCTGTAACTTTGTTCACCGGCCAGTGGGCGGACCTGCCCTTAGAGGAGATGGTCAAGAAGGCCAAGAACTTCGGATACGACGGGTTGGAGCTCGCCTGCTGGGGCGATCACTTCGACGTGGTCAAGGGCTCGGAGAGCAAGGCGTACTGCGAGGACCGCCTGGCCCTATTGGACAAATATGGCCTGAAGGTCTGGGCCATCAGCAACCATCTGGCCGGCCAGGCGGTGTGCGACCGCATAGACGAGCGCCACAAGGCAATACTCCCCCCCCACGTGTGGGGCGACGGTGACCCGGAGGGGGTGAGGCAGAGGGCGGCCGAGGAGATGAAGAGGACAGCCAAGGCGGCCGCGAACTTGGGCGTGAAGGTGGTCAACGGCTTCACAGGTTCCTCCATCTGGCACTTAGTGTACTTCTTCCCCCCAGTGGACCCCGGGATGGTCGAGGAGGGGTTCAGGGACTTCGCCGACAGGTGGAGGCCGATACTGGATGTGTTCGCCGAGAACGGGGTGAAGTTCGCCTTAGAGGTGCACCCCACCGAGATAGCCTACGACATCTACACGGCAGAACGAGCCCTGGAGGCCATAGAGGGGCACGAGGCCTTCGGGTTCAACTTCGACCCCTCCCACCTGCACTGGCAGGGGGTGGACCCAGTGAAGTTCCTCAAGAGGTTCGGGAACAGGGTGTACCACGTGCACATGAAGGACGCCATAGTCACCTTAGACGGGGAGAGCGGGGTCCTCTCCTCCCACTTAGGCTTCGGGGACTCCCGTAGGGGATGGGACTTCCGCTCCTTAGGC
>DTXA01000498.1 GCA_012962735.1 Candidatus Latescibacterota bacterium | reverse complement strand
GCAGTTGGACCGGGTGGCCGAACGCATCGATCTGGAGGAAGAGATCTACGAGCGCCTGCGCCACCCCCGGAGGGTATTGATAGTTACCTTCCCGGTGCGGATGGACAATGGGAGGATGCATATCTTCACCGGATACCGGGTGCACCACAGCCTGGACCGGGGCCCGGCCAAGGGGGGGATACGATACCACCCCGATGTGACCTTGGACGAAGTAAAGGCCCTGGCGATGTGGATGACGTGGAAGTGCGCTGTTGTGGACATCCCCTTCGGAGGGGCCAAGGGCGGCGTAGTATGCAACCCCAAGCGAATGTCCCGGGGGGAACTAGAGCGCCTCACCAGACGGTACACCACGGAACTTATGATCCTTTTGGGGCCTGAGAAGGACATCCCCGCTCCGGACGTATACACCGACGCCCAGACGATGGCGTGGATCATGGACACTTACAGCATGAACGTAGGCTACTCGGTGCCGAGCGTAGTTACCGGTAAGCCTCTCTCCATCGGCGGCTCCCGTGGACGGGAGGGAGCCACAGGGAGGGGGGTCGTGCTTACCCTGTTGGAGGCCATGAAAGAGCTGGGGATGCCCAAAGACGGGGCCACAGTGGCAGTCCAGGGGTTCGGGAACGTGGGAGGTACCGTGACCCAGCTGCTCCACCGGGAGGGGTTCCGGGTGGTGGCGGTGAGCGACTCCCAGGGAGGGATGTATAACCCTAAGGGACTGGATGTAGAAGCCCTCTTTCGGCACAAGCAGGAGGCCGGCACGGTCGTCGGGTTCCCGGGAGGGGACGACATCACAAACCAGGAGCTGTTGAGCCTTAAATGCGACGTTCTGGTGCCGGCTGCCCTGGAGAACCAGATCACCGAGGAAAACGCGGCCGAAGTGAAAGCTCGCATAGTGGCCGAGGGGGCCAACGGCCCCACTACCCCGGAGGCGGACGCCATACTGTGCGACAGGGAAGTTTTCGTCATACCCGACATCTTAGCAAACGCCGGCGGGGTCACGGTCTCGTACTTCGAATGGGTGCAGAGCATTCAGGAGTTCTTCTGGAGCGAGGAGGAGGTGAACGCCAGGCTCAAGGACATAATGGTTAGGAGCTTCCACGAGGTATACGAGATCCATCGGAAGGAGCAGGTGGATATGCGCTTGGCCGCCTATATATTGGCTGTGGGTCGTGTAGCCGAGGCATTCCGGACGAGGGGGTTGTATCCGTAGGGAATGTCGAGATGAGGCCCATTCCGGTCGAACTTCCCCAGAGAGTCCGGACCGCCATAGCTCTCACCTACGACACCGATATGGCCGGCAGGGAGGCCCATGAGCGCTGGAGGCGGGAGCATGGCCACAGCCCTGTCCCAGAGGGCTGGAGGCCGCCTTTTCTAAGCCTGAAAGGGTATAGGTCTGCACCCTGAGGAGGCTTATTTACCCTGCCAGGGAGGACGGGCTTTGCTCGAACGTCGCCGGGAGAGTGGTCGTGGACCTGACGGATGGACCTGAGGAGGTCACGGCGCTGCTTCTGCGCATCCCGATATCCGGCCACCCGCCAAACCTGGTCGTGGGGGACGAGAGGGGGTTCTTCGCAGTAGAGTACAGCACCTACGAGTACGCCGTGCGCAAGCCCAGGGACGGGATGGTGGCCGTGACCAACCACTTCGTAAGCCTATCGGGGCCGAAGCGGCCGGAGGAGCTCCAGGGGAACAGCAAGGTGAGGTACAAGAACCTCCTCCGCATAGTTCCCGAAGGACCGAGGACGCCCGAGAGGGCCATGGAGGTGCTAGGGGACCACTCCGAGCCTGGAGCCATCTGCCAACACGGCCAGGCGGGAATGCACACCTCGGTGGCGTACGTTGTGGTGCCCTCCGAGCGGGCGATATATTTCGCCTATGGCAAACCTTGTAGGGTCCCGTTCGAGAAGTACGAACTTTAAGGGAGGTCGAAATGGAGCTTACAATATACGGCAGGGATCGGCTGCGCAGAGAAATAGCCGAGGACATGTTGACGAGGCAGGGCCTCGCCTTCCGGCGTGCCGAGGGACCGAGCGACGGGACCCTCGTTCTCCTTTCGGACGCGCTTTTAGAGGGAAGGGATT
>DTXA01000497.1 GCA_012962735.1 Candidatus Latescibacterota bacterium | reverse complement strand
GGTTCACTCTACCGCGGGATACCTCAATCGGCCATCGCTGACCTCGGCGAAGGCGGGCAGCTTATGCTCTACGGCTTTGGTCTCATCAACTATGTGGATCACCTTATGCCCCTTCGCTACCAGGTAGTCGGAGATCAACCTCCGGTGGCAGCGCCACCAGAACCGCTCGGCGCACATGTAGGCCAGCCCTCCGGAGGCGGCCAACTCCAGGAGCCTCTCAACTCCCTGCTCGAACTTGACGGTCAGCATGTAGTCGGCGTAGTTCCTGAATCCCTCGCTCTCCCAGCCTCTGTTCGGCGACCGGGCCCCCAGGCCCTCGCGGCGGTAGCCCCCCAGCTCCTCTCCTAGCCAATGATATTCTATCCCTTTCCTCCTCAACCGCTGCTCCAGCTCCTCCCTGGTGAATTGGGGGTTCCTGGCGGAGGTGGGAAAGGTGCGGACATCTACTAAGGTCTTGATCCCATACCTCTCGAGGAGGGCGACAAGCTCTGCAAAGCTCCTCGTGGAGTGCCCGATGGTGTAGAGCTCCATGTCTATAATTTACCAAAGAAAGATAAAGATAGGGTGAACGATGCCAACCTGCGGGGTATAATTCCTTGGGGGACTGGGTCGATCCCTTCACAGGCTTTACCTCTCACCCGCGGAAGGACAGCCCAGTCCCCCAATCGTCCAAATAGTGATCGAGCTTGGGGTTTGGAAAACCCTCTCACCACGCTACAGCCCCTTTATCCCCCAATCTCCGCAGCGATGTCAAGCCCGGCCGCCGTCCCCTTACCGACTTACCGAGGATGGAGGGCTTAATAGGCTGTCACACTTGGCCGTTTGAGCATTCTTGGGGTATCTTTAGTTGGTGGAGCTCTTGAGTCTAGATGGGGAAAGCCAGGCAAGTTATGTCAATAAAATTGCTGGATGGCCTGGCGTCGCTGAGCTCTGAGGCTGGCGAATTCACCGAGGGGTTCGTCTCCATCCTCAGCCAGGGCGATCCCTTCTGCAGGATCTGGAGCGACGAGCTATTTGCGCTCTTCGGGCTAAGGGGGCTGAGTGTCCGCGGCCCGGCCTGGCTCTCTTACATCTTCCTCAGCGGGACACCGGTAGGAGCGGTGGACTACAAGGGGCGGGTGGAGTGGAGCCAGATCAACGATCTCCGGCTCCTCCCTGACTGCTGGGATGAGGGCTCCCTCGTTATGATCCTCGAAGGGCTCGAGCGAGAGGCGGGATTCATGGGGCACAAGTATGTTGAGATTCACGATATCAACGACTTCCCGGCCCAGTTCCACCTGGAGATCCTGCTGGGCGAGGTGTTGCTCGGGAAGGGGTATTCCCTGGAGGATGGGAAGTTCATCCAGCATTTGATTTAACGCTTTCACTCCTCCAGCTTCTCGAACAGATCCTTCCCCGCACCGCAGACGGGGCAGACCCAGTCGTCTGGCAGCTCCTCGAACGATGTCTCCGCCGCGATCCCCCCGTCGGGGTCGCCCTT
>DTXA01000496.1 GCA_012962735.1 Candidatus Latescibacterota bacterium | reverse complement strand
GACCAAGTGAAGAGGGCCAACCTCCCGAGATCGGACACCTCCTCGATGTCATCCTCATCAAGAGACATCGTAAAGGTGGCGGGTTTCAGGAGCACAAGATCCCCCGGTCCGATGTCGTAGGCACTCCCAATAAGACGCACCTGCGGATCGGACGGCTTGGTCACCTCCTCATCCGCAACCGGACTTATCGTCACCTGGGTGCTTTTAGGAATACCGTTGGGGGGGATATAGAGATCCACCTTGTTCGCCGCATCGGTGATATGTCCCCCTCGACGGGGATCCATCTCCTCCGCTGCAGCAACCACGTGGACGGTGATGGCATACTTGCTCCGATGATCGAAGCCATCCACAGCCCTGAGTCTCAGCACATAGGTGCCGTAGAGTCCTTCGGTATCCCACACACCTAAAAGGCCCCTTAGGACCCCCTCTCTTACCGGGGCCACGACCGCCCGGATCCCATAGTCATAGTCCTCTATCTTCTTATAATGGTATCGGCCATCGGTCTCATCAAACTCCAGATCCCAGCTTCTCCCAGATAGGGGCGGGAAATCCTCAGCCCCGAAACGGGGCAGGAAAAGGATCTTCGACGAGGTCTCCTCCAGAGCGAGAGAGATCATCTCGAACATTATGTGGAAATCCCCTCTCACCTCTATGGCTCTGGTCTCCAAGTTTAGGCCAAACCAGCCCGTGTGGGTGGCCTCGACCCGGATCGGATCGGTCAGTTCCTGCCCGGGCAGTCCCTCACCGTTGTCCTCGAACACCCTTACGAGGAATCTCCTTCCCTGGGAGAGGTCGGTGAGGTAGAACTCCGCAAAGATCAACCGGGCAGGCTCATAAGGGGAGGTAAACCGGACTCCTGAGCCTTCCCCCTCATAGGTCCAGTACAGGTGATAGTTGAATTCCCCCTGGTCATAGGCCAAGTAGGCCACCTCCTCCCTTTCGCCCGCCATAAAGCTCCATGAGTAATCCTCGCTTACAACAGGCTCTGTAACTCCCTCCTTTATGCTGCGCCATTCGGACGCTGCGATCTGGTCCTCATCCGACCCTTTCCCGCATTCTAACGTATAGCTCCTGAAATCGGGAATCTCGGAGTTGTCGAAGGCCGAGCCGAGGATGTTTACCTTCCCATGAACGATGTCGTTGTTGGATGGAAAACTGATCAGCACCGTCGGCGGAGTTAAATCTACCGTGAACGTCCTTTCGGTGGGAGTGGGATCAATGTTTCCCGCTCTGTCCTTTGCCCGGACGTAGAAGGTATAGGTGCCGTTGAGAAGGGGATCTGTAAGAACAGAGGAGAAATCCGTAAAGTTCGACCAATCCCCCTCGATGGGTCTGTCCCGGCCACTTTTGAGGGCATACGAATATTGGAAATCTGCCCCTGGCGCATACCTATCCCCACCACCATATTGGAAGAAAGCTTGTGAGACGCCGATTATCCCTTCTGGCCCCTCGAAGATAAAAGTGTTTGGTGGCGTTCTGTCACCTCTGTATTTAGTCACTCCCCCGTTAGTTCCAAACCACACGTTACCCTCCCTATCCTCCAAGATCGCCTTGACCTGGTTGTCCGCCAGGCCATCTTTCGTGGTGTAGGTCGTCCACCTCACTCCATCATAGCGGCTCACGCCTCCTGCCCAAGTTCCAAACCACAAGTTGCCCTCCCTATCCTCCAAGATCGCCAAGACTCTGTTGTCCATCCAGAGTAGGTTGTCTAAGACATCTTCCGCGATGTAGGTCGTCCACCTCGCCCCATCATAGCGGCTCACGCCTCTCCAAGTTCCAAACCACAAGTTGCCCTCCCTATCCTCCAACATCGCATAGACCTTGTTGTCCGCCAAGCCATCTTTCGTCGTGTAGGTCGTCCATCTCTCTCCATCATAGCGGCTCACACCCCACCCAGTTCTAAACCACAGGTTGCCTTCCCTGTCCTCCAAGATCGCATTGACCTTGTTGTCCGCCAAGCCATCTTCCGTCGTGTAGGTCGTCCACGTCCCATCATAGCGGCTCACACCTCCCTTAGTTCCAAACCACAGGTTGCCCTCCCTATCCTCCAACATCGCATTGACCCAGTTGTTCGCCAGGCCATCTTCCGTGGTGTAGGTCGTCCATCTCTCCCCATCATAGCGGCTGACGCCTCCTCCCTCAGTTCCAAACTGCAGGTTAACAGTTCCAACCCACAGGTTGCTCCTCCTATCCTCCAAGATCGCCTTAACCACATTGCTGGCCAAACCATCGGCTGTGGTGTAAGTCGTCCACGTCCCATCATAGCAGCTAACACCTCCGTAAGTTCCAACCCACAAGTTGCCATCCCGATCCTCTAAGATCGCATTGACCCAGTTGTTCGCCAGGCCATCTTCCGTGGCGTACGTCGTCCATCTCGCCTCTTCATAGCGGCTGACGCCTCCGTGAGTTCCAAACCACAGGTTGCCCTCCCGGTCTTCCAATATCGCATAGACTATGTTGTCCGCCAAGCCATCTTTCGTGGTGTAGGTCGTCCACCTTTTCCCGTCATAACGGCTGACGCCCCCTTCAGAAGTTCCAAACCACAGGTTGCCCTCCCTATCCTCTAAGATCGACAGGACCCAGTCGTGCGCCAGGCCATCTTCTGTGGTGTAGGTCGTCCACCTCTCCCTATCATAGCGGCTGACGCCTCCCCACTTAGTTCCAAACCATAGGTGACCCTCCCGATCCTCCAAGATCGTATTGACATAGTTGTTTGCCAAGCCATCGGCTATGGTATAAGTCGTCCACCTCTCCCCATCATAGAAGCTCACTCCCCCAGGTTCAAACCGCGGAGGGACTCCCCTCCCTATCTCAATAGATCCCACCCAAAACCCAAACCACAGATGGCCTTCCCTATCCTCCAAGATCGCCAAGACCACATTGCCCGCCAAGCCATCTTTCCACCTGGTGTAGGTCGTCCATCTCTCCCCATCATAGCGGCTGACGCCTCCTCCCTCAGT
>DTXA01000495.1 GCA_012962735.1 Candidatus Latescibacterota bacterium | reverse complement strand
GTCGTCCTCCAGAAGTATGATGGGCTCTTCGACGGAGAGTTCCCCTATATGATGGTCTTCCACCAAGCTCCTGTGGACGGGAAGGACTACAACTACTACCACTTCCATGTGGAGTTCTATTCAGTAAAGCGGGGGAAGGACAAGGTGAAATACCTGGCCGGGGTGGAATCCGGCGCGGGGAGCTTCATCCTCGATCTCTCCCCGGAGAGGATGGCTCAAGACCTCAGAGGGGTGAAGACCGGGCTTGAGCCCGCTGAATGAGGGACGAGCTGGTGAGGGCATTTGAGAGAGCGTTCGGCGATCCCCAAGGGGCTATCTGCTTTAGGGCCCCGGGGCGGGTCAACCTGATCGGAGAGCACACCGATTATAACGATGGGTTCGTCCTACCTGTGGGAGTGGATCGATACGTCTACTTCCTCGTCCGGAGGAGGGAGGACAAGCTCGCTCGGATCTACTCCCTGAACTTCGCGGAGATGAAGGAATTCGAGGTGGACAGACTGCCGGGCAGGGAAGGCACGTGGGGAGATTACATCCAGGGTATCATAGGGGAGTTCTGGGCCAGGGGGGATGAGCTGGAAGGGTTCGAGGGGGTAATCTACGGGGATATCCCCATAGGGGCTGGGCTGGGCAGCTCTGCTGCCCTAGAGGTGGCCGTGGCCTATGGGATGTCTCGGATATTCGAGATCGATATCTCTGACTTGGAACTCGTCAAGCTCTGCCAACGAGCGGAGAATGACTTCGTAGGGGCCAACTGCGGGATTATGGACCAGTATGTCTCCTTCCACGCCAAGAGAGGCAAAGCCCTCTTCTTGGACACCCGGGCCTTAACCCATCAGCTGATCGATCTCCCGCTGGAGGAGCTCGGACTACTGGTGGTGGACACCGGGGTCAAGCACTCACTCGCCTCCAGTGAATACAACAAGAGAAGAAAGGAGTGTGAGGAGAGCGTCCGGCTGCTCGGGCTCCACATCGAGGGCTTAAGAGCCCTTCGTGACCTGACCCCCCAGCTACTCGATCGATATGAGAAGGTATTGCCTGATCGGCTCCAAAGGCGGGTGCGGCACGTGCTCGAGGAGAATCTCAGGGTGGAGCAGACGGTGCAAGCTCTCAAGCAGGGAGATATGGCGAGGGTGGGAAGGTTGCTCTTCGCTTCCCATGAGAGCCTAAGGGACCTATATGAGGTCAGCTCACCGGAGCTGGACTTCCTGGTGGACTTAGCCCAAAGGGAGGGGATCATAGGGGCGAGGATGACGGGAGCGGGCTTTGGAGGGGCCACGATCCACCTTTTGCTTAAGGGGGATATCCCAGATTACCGCGAGCTGGTGAGGAGGGAATTTGAGGGGAAATTCGGAAGGGAGCCCCAAATATTTGAGATCCAAACGAGCGATGGGGTAAAAGAGGAGCCAGAGGAGGTGTAAAGGTAGGGTAGGGAAAGAAAGGGAAGGGAAGGGCAGGCCAGCTCAAAGCCAGGCTGAGCGAGGAGCTAAGTTAAGGAGCGATCATGGAGATGATATTAGAGGAGCTCAAGGCTGCGGTGGTTGGGATGGAAGTGGAGCGAGCGGTCGAGCTCACTCAGAAGGCTTTAGATGCGGGCTTGAGCGCCGAGGAGGTCTTGCGGGGGGCGCTCATCCCGGCGATGGACGTGGTCGGGGAGCAGTATGAGCGAGGGGAGCGATATGTCCCAGAGATGCTATTATCGGCTCATGCGATGAAGGGCGCGATGGAGAAGCTGCGGCCCCTGCTGGCCCGGCCCGGGGCCAGGATGGAGGGCAAGGTAGTGATCGGCACGGTCGAGGGCGACCTGCACGACATCGGGAAGAACCTAGTGACGATGATGCTCGAGGGGGCGGGCTTCGAGGTGCAT
>DTXA01000494.1 GCA_012962735.1 Candidatus Latescibacterota bacterium | reverse complement strand
GGCTCCATATCGTAGAAGCCCTCACGACGGCCTGAGGGACGCTTCTTTTCTTTTGGCTTCTGTTCCTCGGGCTTCTCCTGCTGGGTGGTGGTCGTGGTGCTGGGGTCGTAATAGTACCGCTCCCACCACCAGGGGTACTGGTTGTAGTACCACCACCTCTCGTAGTAAGTCCGGGAGTAGTAGGGCACACGACCCCAGAGAGGTTCGTAATCGTAAAGCCTTGGGTAATAGTGGGCCCTTTCTAGCTCATACTCTTTGTGGCAGCTCCAGCACTGCCTACCCATTTCGGTCTCCTCCTCGGGCCGCACCTCCGGATGTTTCAATACTGTATAGCACCCAGCAAAAGCCACGAGGAGAAAACTCACGATCACAAACCACCATCTTATACGCATAGCCCTCACCCCCTTCGGCCGTGCGATGTCTCTTAGAGGTCATATCTCCTAATATACGAAGTTTTCCTCCTTAAAGCAAGTGCATCGCCGAAGCATTAAATATACTAACAGAATTCCACTCTCCGGTGAGACCTTTCGTTACGTCCTATCGAACAGCTTGGCGACTTCGTCCCTTTGGAAGAGGGGGAGGTCTACCAGCTTCCCCTCCCGCTGTATCTTCAGGCCGAAGGATGCCTCCCGGACCACCCCAATCTCCTTGCAGGCTACGCCTCGGGCCCGCACTGCCTCCAGGACAGCTCTGGCGTCCCCAGGGTCCACTACTATCAGGAGGGCTCCGGAGGATATGGCCCCCATGGGATCTATCCCGAACGCTTCGCAGAGCCTCCGGGTATCCTCGGATAGGAACAGCCTTTCCCCCCATACCTCCATCCCAACCCCAGAGGCGTAGGCCAGCTCCCTAAGCCCCGTGGCCACTCCCCCTTCCGTGGGATCGTGCATGGCGTGCACTCTCCCCGCCCGGCAGGCGACTAAGGCCTCGGGCACCACACTCAGGCTCGGGTCTTTGAGGTAGTTCCGACACCGCTCCCAGAACTCATCCCCGAACCTTCCCCGCACTTCGCCGGGAAATTCCCCGGCTAAAAGCGCTGTGGCCTCCACCGCCAGGCCCTTGGTCAACAGGATCACGTCCCCTGGCCTTGCCCCGTCCGAGCGCACGAGCTTATCCCTCTCGACCTCCCCGAGCATCTGGCCGACCAAGATCGGCCTGTCCAGCCCATAGGTAATCTCGGTATGCCCCCCGCACAGGGAGATGCCGAGCT
>DTXA01000493.1 GCA_012962735.1 Candidatus Latescibacterota bacterium | reverse complement strand
GCCCAGGCCGTGTCCTCGGGAGCCTGCGCGGCCGGTATCATAGTAGACGGGGCCGGGTTCGCCTCTGCCGTGGTGGCCAACAAGCTTCCCGGTATCAGGGCTGCCGTGTGTTGGGACCTTCTGACGGTCCGCCTCGCCAGGGAACATATGGATGCCAACGTGCTCGCGATAGGGGGCAAGCTCATAGGCCCAACCCTGGCCTTAGAGATGGTCAAGCTATGGCTCGAGACCCCATTTGCCGGGGGAAGACATGCCCAAAGGGTATCTAAGATTTCGGAGATAGAAAAACAGCACTTAGGGAAGGTTACCCGATAGAGACCTCGCCACGTTGGCCGGGGTATTCCCCTCACCCAAAACCCTGACGAAGAACTTCCCCTCGCGAAAGTATGCCCCTCCCTCCACCCATGTTCCCTCGTCGCCTGTCCTCAGCGGTTTTCCACCGATTCCGTAGACTCCATAGATACACCTAGCCCCCTCCGAGCTCCCCATGTCGTACACCTCGACGACCACCGTCTCTTCGGGCCCCTCGTACTCCCCCACCTCAAGCCTCCTGAACCCGCACCTCAGGAAAGCCTCAGCCCCTCCATCTATGTAGGAGAAGAGGTCCTCCGGGCCGTACTCCTCGAATCGGGCCGCCCACCATTCCGGTCCTGGCCTCCACCTCTCGAGGAGCGGGGCCTCCGACGCACAGCCGCACACAAATATCAGACATGTCAGGACCCATCTCATCGCCTTCACCACACTTCGACCGTATAAACCGCAAGCGAGGCCCTATGGGCTATAAGCCGCATCCTCGACCAGACCTTCCAGGGTAGGAAGACCTAGAGGTGTTCGTCCAAAAAGGCCCGGAATCCCTCCACCCACTCCAGCGCCAGTGTATGCTCGTTCCCGTCGTCGAAGCTGTCCCCCGCTGCCTTTCCGGAGAGGTAAACCGCTTATTGTAATCATCCGTCGGCGGAGGGCACATTGAGGGGTATCACTGAATATATCTCCTAGAAATGGTAGTTCACTTTAGAGAGGCCTTTCCTTCGGCCTAACAGGTCCCCAAAAGTATCTGAGCGAAGCAAAGACCCTCCCTCACAACTTATAACCTATCTTCCTGAGGAACTCCTTCCTCCAAACTATGTCTTCCTCCCCCTCCACGCCCTGCGTGTGCACCCCATCTATCACTCCTAGAATCCCTCTGCCCTGCTCGGTCTCGGCCACTATTATCTCCACCGGGTTGGCCGTGGCGCAAAAGATCCTGCAGACCTCTGGGACCGCCTTTACGGTGTTGAGCACGTTGATGGGGAAGAACCCCGGAGCCAAAAAGATGAAGAACGTGTGCCCGGCGCCCAAGGCCAGGGCGTTCTTCTTAGCCAGTTCTATCATCCCTTCGTCCGTACCTGACCAGCGCACTAAGGCCTTGCCCGAGGACTCGCAGAAGGCCAACCCAAACTTGATCCCCGGCACGGCCGTGACCAGGGCCTCGTGGAGGTCCTCCACGGTCTTGATGAAATGGCTCTGGCCCAGTATAAAGTTCACCTCATCGGGCTTTTTCACTCTTATGAGCTTAAGCTCCATCGCATACCCCCTTGCGAAGGCCTATGACAACCTTGCCCCTAAAGAACAAAAAGCCCGTCAGTGCTCTGACGGGCTTCGCCTATCCCGATGCCTTAAAATACTTCCTCCTCCACGCTCCGGTTTACCTTAGAGTGGGTGATCACCACCGTCCGGTAAAGCCCCTGTCCGATGATGGTATAATGCAAACCCGGGTGTTTGAGGATCATCCCCACCGCCATACGCACCTGGTCCACGGTAAGGGGCTCCAAAGCCACCCACCGCCCTGTATCCAATACATACCGGATGGACTGCTGTATGTGCCTTCGAAGTTTCTCCTGCTGGCGGTCCCTGTATCCCCCCACTTCGATGAATACCCTACCTTTATGATCGAACTGCGACTTGGCGATCTTCCAAAGCAGGTGTTCCAAGGCATCCGCCGTCTGCCCGTATTTCCCTATGACCATACCCGCATCCTGGCCGGGTTCGATGAGAATGCGAAAGTCCCCGTCCGAGGTATCCAGGTCGAACGATACGGGGATCTTTAAGAGATCGAACAGGTACTGCACGATCTTGCGAAAACCATCCTGCTTGGAGGCGACCCGCTCCCTGACGCGCACTCTGGCGGGTTGTCCGCCGAACAGGCCCAGGACCGGGCGCTTAGGTTCGCTAAGCACTTCCACCTCCACTTCCTCCCGGGGCCGGCCCAACTGCTCCAGCGCCCGGTCGATCGCCTCTTCCACCGTAGGGGCTTCCACCTCTACAGACCTGATCCAATTCTCCACAGCTCCCTCCAGATTGCTTGAAGACCAAATTATTCCTCCAGATAGGGTCGGAGCTTCTTGCTACGGGAGGCGTGGCGTAATCTCCGAAGGGCCTTCTCTTTGATCTGCCTTATTCGCTCCCTGGTGAGCCCGTACTTCTCCCCGATCTCGTCCAGTGTCATGGACTGTTCCCGGCCTATACCGTAATACATCCGGATGATCTCAGCCTCCCGTTTGTCCAGAGTGTCCAAAGCAGCCTCTATCTCCTGACGCAGGGAGGTCCACATAACGTATTCCTCCGGGGAGTTCCTCTCGTCCCCGATGAGGTCCATCAAACTGCTGCTGTCCTCATCGTGGCCTATAGGGGCGTCCAGCGAGCGGTGCCTTCGGCCACTGCTGAGCGTCCGGGCCACCTCCTTGGGGGACATATCGAGGGAGCGAGCGATCTCCTCCATATTGGGGGTCCGCTCCTTTTCTTGCTCCAACTGGGCGGAGACCTTAGAGATCTTGTAAAGGGCTCCGACCCTGTTCAGGGGCATGCGAACGATCCGGGACTGTTCCGCCAACGCCTGTAGTATGGACTGTCGGATCCACCACACCGCATACGATATGAACTTAAATCCTCTGCTCCCATCGAAACGCTCGGCCGCTTTGATTAACCCCAGGTTCCCCTCGTTGATCAGGTCGCTGAGGGGCATCCCCTGATTCTGATACTCCTTGGCCACGCTCACCACAAAGCGCAGATTGGCCTGGACCAGCTTGTTCCGGGCCTCCTTGTCCCCCTTCTTGATCCGCTCGGCCAACTTCACCTCTTCCTCCGGGGGCAGGGGAGTATGGCTGCCGATCTCCTCTAAGTACTTCGCCAACACCCCTCCCTCCCGGCTCAAAGGAATCTTAGAAAATTTACTCAAGGGACCACCCCCTTATTTAGGGTCTACAAAGCTTAGGATATAAGATATATAAATGTTCCCTCTATGTCAAGAGTTACCCTCATCAAAACCGGATTTCGAACCCCCGATATCTCCCCTCATACGGTCTCCACACCACCTCCATCCCCGTCACGTGCGCCATCCGAGGCCCTATCCGCACCCCCTTCAAGAACTCCTTGAGAACTCCCTCGTCCCCCTCTGCCTCCAGCTCTACCTTCCCATCCGGCCGATTGCGCACATAACCGGTTATGCCGTACTGGTGGGCCAAGCTGTGTACGAAGAACCGGAATCCCACCCCTTGTACAATTCCATCCACGACCGCATATACCCGCTTTTTGTCCATAAGACCTCCCACCGTTAAATAGTGTTCCAAGAGGTGAAGATAAACAAGACCGGCTTCATCCGCAAGCGGGTATAGCTGAAGGTCGGAGAACGAGCGCCTGCGAAGGAAGGAAACCTCGCTCTCATCTTTCTACGATTTTGCTTGTCCTCGAGGTGCATATGATGTATATTCTCTCACGAAGAGAGGGTTTAAGACGGAGCACCACAGAGCAAAAAGTGGGAGGAAAGATGAAGAAGGCGTTGATGCTGCTGGGGGGACAGTATCATCCGTTCCGAGCATGCGGAGAGGTCCTGCGGGAGCATCTCCGGAAGAGGGGGGTAGAGGTGGAGCTTACCGAGGACCGTAAGGCGCTCCGGAAACTTGAGGGATACGACCTGGTGATCGTATACGCCGAGGTAGGGAAGCTCACCCCCCAGCAGGAGAAGGGGCTGTGCAGGTTCGTGGAGAGTGGTGGGGGGTTTGTGGGGGTCCATTGCGCCTCGGTCGCCGAAGAGGGGCGGTACGCGGAGCTTTTGGGGAGTCGGTTCGCCGGTCACGGTCCGGTCACCCAGCTCCAGGTGCGCCTCGTCGGTGACCACGAGGTGACCCGAAGGGTGCTGGACTTCTGGGTTACGGACGAATTCTACTTTTTAGAGCCTAAGGCGGACTTCCAGACGGTCGCCGAGGGCACCTGGCAGTTCCGGAACCATCCCTTAGCCTATGTGCGGCAGTACGGCAGAGGAAGGGTTTTCTACATAGCTTTAGGCCACGATGAGGGTGTGTTCGGAAACCCCTGGTTCCAGAAACTGGTCTGGAGGGGGGTCCGGTGGGCCACCGGCGAGGAAGAGAAGGGACCGGTGCGGATCGGGATCGTGGGTTACGGAGGGACCTTCAATATGGGGAAGTGCCATGCGGACATCGTCAAGCGAACCCCGGGCCTGGAGGTGACCGCCGTGTGCGACGTGGACCAGGAGCGCCTTAAAGTGGCCAAGGAGGAACAGCCCAGGGCCAAGTTGTACAGAAACGTCCGAGATATGGCCCGGGACGATAAGGTGGACTTAGGCGTGGTGGTCACCCCCCACAACACCCACGCCGAGGTAGCGCTGGCCCTGATCGAGGGGGGGAAGCACGTCATATGCGAGAAGCCCTTTACAGTGACGGTGCGGGAGGCCACACAGGTCATAGAGGCCGCCAGGAAGCAAGGGGTGATGGCATCTGTCTTCCACAACAGGAGGTGGGACGGAGACTTCCTCACTATAAAGAAGGTCATAGCCGACGGCCTCATCGGGGAGGTGTTCCACATAGAAGGCTACAGCGGTGGGTACAGCCACCCTAGACACTGGTGGAGGAGTCATAAGCCCATCTCTGGAGGGGCCATATACGACTGGGGTGCCCACTTCGTGGATTGGATACTGAACTTGGTGCCGGGGAGGATGG
>DTXA01000492.1 GCA_012962735.1 Candidatus Latescibacterota bacterium | reverse complement strand
ATGGCTTGCGGTGGTGGTGGTGCTGGACGTCCTGGCAGCGAGGTTATCCCTTGATCTGGGCGGGAAAGCAGGAAGGGTTTTGAGTTCCAGAGTCTTCCTGCCCTACCTCGGCAGAGCAGGTTCGGTCTTAGTGCCCTTGATGTTCCTGGTGGCCCTACTGCCCATCTTGATAAAGTTGCCGAAACCTAAGAAGAGGAAACCCCCCAAAAGGCCCTCCCCGAAGCCCCCTGAGGGATCGTCAGAAGGCCCCGAATCCTCGGACCGGAAGTATCGTCCCCCTCCCTTATCCCTCCTTTCCCCTCCCAGAGGCGACGGGAAGCCGGATGCCAAGGCGCTCAGGGAGGGGGTGGAGAGGATAGAGGGGTTGCTTTCCGACTTCGGGGTGGAGGGGAGGGTAGTAAGGGCTCATCCTGGTCCTGTGGTCACGCTGTACGAGGTCGAGCCGGGGCCAGGGGTGAAGGTGAGTAGGATCTCTGCCCTCGCGGATGATTTGGCCAGAGGTATGAAGGCCAAAAGGATAAGGGTTCAGGCTCCCATACCGGGCGCGGGGACGGTGGGGATAGAGGTTCCGAACCCTAAGCCCTCGGTGGTGTACTTCAGGGATGTGGTGGAGTCGGAGGTATTCAGCGAATCTCCATCGCCGCTCACCTTAGGGCTCGGGGTGGATATATCGGGGAGGCCCTTCTGCGCGGACCTGGCGGGGATGCCCCACCTCCTGATAGCCGGAGCAACTGGGTCGGGGAAGTCCACATGTCTCAATACAATAATAGCGAGCATACTCTTCAAGGCCGGGCCGAAGGAGGTCCGGTTTTTGATGATAGACCCCAAGATGCTGGAACTTTCCCCGTACAACGATATCCCCCACCTCCTTTCCCCTGTCGTGACCCAGCCGAGGAAGGCCGTGGCAGCCCTTAGGTGGGCGGTGGACGAGATGGAGAGGAGGTACAAGGTCCTGGCTGAACATTCGGTCCGGAACGTAGCTGACTTTAACAGGAAGTCCGGAGGGTCCATGCCCTACATAGTCGTGCTCGTAGACGAGCTTGCGGACCTCATGCTCGTCCTCGGTTCCGAGATCGAGGATTCTTTGGCCAGGCTCGCTCAGATGGCCAGGGCCGTGGGGATACACCTTGTCGTGGCGACCCAGAGACCGAGTGTGGACGTGATAACAGGAGTTATAAAGGCTAATTTTCCTTCTCGCATATCATTCCAGGTAGCATCTAAAGTAGATTCAAGGACTATCTTAGATAGACATGGTGCCGAGAAACTTCTTGGAAAGGGAGATATGCTATTCCTTCCCCCCGGTTCTGCCGAACCCATAAGGCTCCACGGGGCGTACATATCGGACGAGGAGGTGGAAAGGCTCGTAGGATGGGTCAGGAGGCAGGGGCCGAGGGAGGATACCGT
>DTXA01000491.1 GCA_012962735.1 Candidatus Latescibacterota bacterium | reverse complement strand
GCGGGAGGAGTCCCTGCGGTCCTCAAGGTGCTTAAGCACATGCTCAACGACGTTCCGACGGTGAGCGGGCTCACGGTACATCAGATAGCGGACATGGCCGAGGTGGAGGACCCTGAGGTGATAAGGACCCCGGATAGGGCGTACAGGCCCGAGGGTGGGATAGCGGTGCTCAAGGGGTCCTTAGCACCCCAGGGTTCGGTCGTGAAGCAGACCGCCGTAAGTCCCAAGGTGATGCGCTTCGAGGGGAGGGCGAGGGTCTTCGACTCCGAGGAGGAGGCCATGGAGGCCATAACCTCGGGGAACATAAGGCCCGGAGAGGTGGTGGTCATAAGGTACGAGGGGCCCAAGGGAGGTCCTGGTATGAGGGAGATGCTGGCACCGACGGCAGCCATAGTAGGGATGGGCCTTTCAGAGTCCGTGGCGCTGATAACGGACGGCAGGTTCTCCGGGGGGACGAGGGGGCCCTGCGTGGGGCACGTTTCCCCCGAGGCTGCCGAGGGCGGGCCGATAGCTATCGTACAGGACGGGGACGGGATCTTAATAGACATCCCCAACAGGAAGCTTGAGCTACTGGTGCCCGGGGAGGAGGTAAGAAGGAGGTTTCAGGACTGGAGGCCCCTGCCTCCGAGGATACGGAAGGGATACTTAGCAAAGTACTCCCGTCTGGTCAGCTCCGCGGCGCAGGGTGCGGTGATGCAGTCTAAGGAGGAGTGAGGATGAGCTTAGCTGTGGGAGGCGGAGCGGGATTTTGATTTTCGTCACATTTTAACTATCTTAGGACGAAGGCCTCCGCGTCGGCACGCAGATGAGGGAGGGAAAGAGATGACAGGAGCGGAGATATTCATTGAATCTCTTAAGAGGGAGGGGGTCAAGGAGTTCTTCGGATATCCGGGAGGTGCGGTCATACCCCTCTTCGACGAGCTTTACAAGAACTGGGAGGATTTCAGGTTCGTGCTGGTAAGGCACGAACAGGCCGCAGCACATGCGGCGGACGGCTACGCCAGGGCGACGGGGAAGGTGGGGGTCTGCATAGCCACTTCTGGCCCCGGGGCCACGAACCTTACTACAGGCATAGCCACGGCTTACATGGATTCCGTCCCTGTTATCGCGATCACCGGCCAGGTGCCGGTCAGTCTGGTCGGCACCGATGCCTTTCAGGAGGCCGACACTTTCGGACTGAGTTTTCCCATAACCAAGCATTCTTACTTCGTTCGCCGTACGGAGGAGATCCCTGCTGTTTTAAAAGAG